>JBGSWN010000129.1:0-22149 GCA_041752395.1 Saprospiraceae bacterium
AATATGAGCCATGAAATACGCACGCCCATGAATGCGATTATCGGGTTCACAAAAGTGATTTTAAAAACAGAACTGTCTGCCAAACAAAAAGAATATTTAACCGCCATAAAAATGAGCGGTGATGCATTGATTGTGCTCATCAATGATATACTTGACCTAGCCAAAGTGGATGCCGGTAAAATGACATTTGAACAGATACCTTTCAAAATGGAAGCTTCCATTACCTCCATGGTTCATTTATTTAAGATAAAAACACAGGAAAAGAATATAAAACTGGTTCAAGAATATGACAAGAATATCCCTGCGATACTGGTTGGCGACTCGGTACGCCTACACCAGATTATTCTAAACCTATTGAGCAATGCAGTCAAGTTTACGACAAAAGGGAAAATAAAAGTAAGCGCCCATTTGCTGGAAGAGGATGAATCAAAAGCAACCGTTGAATTTGCAGTTTCGGACACAGGCATTGGCATATCCGCAGAGAAATTAGAACAGGTTTTTGACAATTTTCACCAAGCATCCAGCAGCACGGCAAGGGTGTTTGGGGGTACCGGATTGGGACTTGCCATTGCCAAACAATTGGTGGAACAACAAGGTGGAAGCATTCAGGTTAAAAGCAAGGTGGACGAGGGTTCTACTTTTAGTTTTATATTGCACTTCAAAAAAATAAAAGCGGAAGCGGAAGCGGAAGCGGAAGCGGAAGCGGAAGCGGAAGCGGAAGCGGAAGCGGAAGCGGAAGCGGAAGCGGAAGCGGAAGCGGATATCAAGAACATCAAAGTGTTGGTGGTGGAGGATATGCCGCTCAACCAATTATTGATGAAAACCCTGTTGGACGATTTCGGCTTCGAGCGGGACATTGCCGACAATGGAAAAATTGCGATAGAAAGACTTCAAAACAAATCGTACGATATTATCCTGATGGATTTGCAGATGCCGGAGATGAACGGGTTTGAGGCGACCGAATACATCCGCAACACCCTGAATTCCAAAATTCCAATAATCGCATTAACGGCTGATGTAACCACCGTTGATGTGGCCAAATGCAAGGCCGTTGGCATGAACGATTATATCTCAAAGCCCGTTGACGAACGATTATTGTACAGCAAAATAATTGCTTTGGTACAGAAGCCAGCCCTTATAAAATACAAAGAAGCCACAATAGATGAATCCACCGAAACACAGCCATTAAAAGTTATTGACCTCACGTACCTAAGCCATATTACAGATTCAAATCCCGTATTGATGATGGAAATGTTTTCCATTTATTTGTCACAAACGCCCCCATTAATCAGCGCCATGCGACAAAGCTCCGAAGACAAGGATTGGGATTTATTGTACGCCGCTGCGCATAAATTAATTCCTTCTTTTTCAATAGTGGGCATTAATAGCAAATACGAGGAAATGGCAAGGAAAGTGCAGGAATATGCCAGCATACAAAAGCATACAGCGGAAATCCCCGACTTGGTATTGGAACTCTGTCAAGTTTGCACGCAGGCATGTAAAGAATTAGAAATTGAATTAAACATCATTAAAACATCAAGTAATGAGCAAAAATAAAATCAATATCTTTCTGGTGGATGACGATGTGTTGTTCCTGAAATCATTGGAAATTGAATTCCTCCAGCATGCCGATTTTGACATTGAAACCTACCCAACTGGCGAGCTTTGCATGGAGCACCTCTCCCATAGTCCAGATGTCATCATTTTGGATTATCATCTTGACGGGATTGATAAAGATGCCATGAATGGAATAGCAACTTTGGATAAAATAAAAGCTTATAATCCAGATATACCCATAGTGATGCTCTCTTCGCAAGATAAAATTGAAGTGGCCATTGAGTGCATGCACCACCGAGCATTTGATTATGTCGTGAAAAGCGAAACCGCATTCATGCGCCTGCAAAAAATCATTACCACTATTTTCAAATACCGGAAAATGGAAAAGGAACTGAGCTGGTACATGGAGCGGGTATAATCCCTTAATTTTTTACAAAATGTTTAAAGTATGACCGTAAAACCCATTCAGAATAAAACCCCTCTCAATATAGTTTTTGCCGACGACGACGTTGACGATCGTTTCTTCTTTGAGAAAGCATTGAGGGAAATACCCATTGAGAACAACCTCACGACGTTGATAGACGGCGAGCAACTCATGGATTACCTTTTAGGAGATTTGGAGCAGCTTCCCGATGTGCTTTTTCTTGACCTGAGCATGCCCCGCAAAAGTGGGTTTGAATGTTTGGCGGAAATTAGAGAAAATAAAAAACTCAAAGACATGCCCGTGGTCATGTTCTCAACATCCTACACCAGCGATAAAGCTTACGAGCAAAGCATGATTGATGTACTGTACAAAATGGGTGCAAAAGACTTCATCCGAAAACCCGGTGAGTTCGCAAAGCTCAAGCAGGAGATTCATGATGCGCTTATCAAGGTGGTTGGGAAAACTCACTCCATTAAAGAATTAAAAAAAGCGGATTAACATTTTTTAAATTTTCGTTTTAGCAAATACTGAACCTATGAAAAACACACACCTGAATATACTGCTTGCCGACGACGACACAGATGACCGCTTCTTCTTTAAGTTGGCATTGGATGCTTTGGCCATTCCTACCGAGCTTATGACCGTTGTGGATGGAGAAAAATTAATGGAATACCTTGCTGAAAATGTCCGTCAGCTTCCTGACGTCCTTTTTTTGGACCTGAACATGCCCCGCAAAAATGGCTTTGAGTGCTTGTCAGAAATAAAGTTGAACAACGACCTAAAAATGCTCCCTATCGTTATATTTTCCACTTCGTTCGAGCATGAAGTTGTAGACAGGCTTTACTTGAACGGGGCAAAATATTTTATGCGAAAACCTGCTGAATTCTCACAACTTAAAGCGATAATTCAACATACCGTTCAACTCATCATGCAGGAAAATATTCCACCACCAACCAAGGAAGATTTTGTGCTTGCTGTGCAGGATAGTATGGTTGTTTAGTAACAATGAAAGAATTGGTTCCCGATTTAACGTCGGGGAGATTCTGAACCTCCCCGACGTTTTAGCCACAACTTTTGGATAAACCAAATTAACGAAAAAGACGATGATTGTAAATAATATGGAAGCCGATGAGTTAATCATAGCTCGCAAGTCGCTGGCAATACAAAAGGAAGAGAACCAAAGGTTAATGGCAGCGCTGGATCTTGCCAATAAGGAACTCGCCTTCCAAAAAGAAGAGAAAGGTAAACGGGCAGCGGAATTGAGCATAGCCAATAAAGAACTTATTTTTCAAGACGTTGAAGCAGAAAAGCTGGCATCAGAATTAATCAATGCAAATTATGCCCGTAGTTTAATTGAATCAAGTTTAGACCCACTTGTGACCATTAGTGCCGAAGGAAAGATAACAGATGTAAACGAGGCTTCCATAAAAGTTACGGGCATTCCCAGGCAAAAATTGATAGGCACCAATTTCTCCAATTATTTTACAGAGCCAGAAAAAGCACAAAAGGGTTATTTGCAGGCTTTCGAAAAAGGTTTTGTGGCCGATTATGGCTTGACCATAAAACACGAAAATGGGAGCTTGACCGATGTGTTGTACAATGCTTCCGTCTATAAAGATGATGCTGGCAACGTGCTTGGCGTTTTTGCCGCAGCACGGGATGTTACCGAGCAAAAATGGGCAAAAGATTTGAGGATCGCCAACAAGGAGCTTGCCTTTCAGAACGCAGAGAAAGAAAAGCGGGCGGCAGAGCTGGGCATCGCCAACAAGGAGCTAGCCTTTCAAAACGAAGAAAAAGAAAAACGGGCGGCGGAGCTGGGCATCGCCAATGAGGAACTCGCCTTTCAGAACGAGGAAAAAGAAAAAAGGGCAGCAGAGCTGGGCATCGCCAACAAGGAACTCGCTTTTCAGAATGAAGAGAAAGAAAAACGGGCGGCGGAATTGATTATAGCCAACAAAGAGTTGCTTGCCTTCACCTATATATCAAGCCATGATTTGCAAGAGCCGCTGCGCAAAATACAAACCTTCGTTACGATAATACTTGAAAATGAATTTGAAAACTTATCGGAGAGTGGTAAGAACAATTTCAAGCGCATGCAATTGGCCGCCGGACGAATGCAACAGCTTATAGATGATTTATTGGCTTTTTCCCGCATCAGTAAAACCGAGCTTACACTTGAAAAAACCGAGCTATCATCAATCATAGAAGAAGTTAAAACGGAATTGCGGGATACTATCCAGGAAAAACAAGCGACCATCGAAGCCACCGAGCTATGCACAGCCAACGTCATAGCCTTTCAATTCCGCCAACTGATGTACAACCTTATCAGCAATGCATTGAAATTTTCAAATCCTGATGTACCAGCACATATCACGGTAAAGGCCAGCATTGTAAAAGTGAGTAAACTAAGCAATGCCAATCTACCGGATAGGCTCGAAAATATTTTGCCCGAAAAGCATTATTGTCATATCACTATTCGAGACAATGGCATCGGCTTTGAGCCCCATTTTAGCGAGCGCATTTTTGAGGTGTTCCAAAAATTGCATGGCAAGGAAGTATATGCTGGCACTGGCATTGGGTTGGCCATTGTAAAAAAAATAGTAGAGAATCACAAGGGCACCATCCTTGCCACCAGCGAATTGAATAAAGGGGCGCAATTTGATATTTACATCCCTGCTTAGAAAAATTAAAATCATGGAAAACGACCATAAAGTAAAGATTTTCATAGTAGATGACGATGCGTTATTCTTAAAATTGCTGGAAATTGAATACCTCCAACAGGAAGATTTTAATATCGAAGCGTACCCTACGGGAGAGCTTTGCATCGAGAATCTACCCCATAACCCTGACCTAATTGTTTTGGATTATCACCTAGATGGTATTGACAAAAATGCCATGAACGGCATGGAAACCTTGGATAAAATAAAAGCATACAACCCAGACATTCCTGTGATAATACTATCTTCCCAAAATAAAATTGATGTGGCAATTAAATGCGTGGACCATCGAGCCATTGATTATGTTGTGAAAAACGAAACTGCACTAAAGCAATTGCATATACTCATTTTGGATGTGTTTAATTATAAAAAGATGGAAAAGGAGTTCAATGCTGTAACGGTGAGGAAGTGAGGACTTGTAAATTGGCAAATCTTGGAATAATATAACTTATTTAGAGAATTGTGTAACAACTGGTATTAAAAGTCAGCCCAACTTTGCGGTGCTGTTTTATTGGTTGTAAATACGTTAGGTCACCTCCACCAAAAGATGAACGACAATGAAATCCATATTGCTAATTGAAGACACCCCTGAAATCCTTGAAAATTTGACCGAATTTTTTGAACTAAAAGGCTATAAAGTCTTTGGTGCCAGCAATGGCATAATGGGCATTGAACTTGCCCAAAAGCACGCTCCTAGGTTAATCATTTGCGATGCTTTGATGCCAGGGATTGATGGGTTTGAAGTATTGCGCCGCTTAACCAGCATTCCCAATACCGCTAAAATACCTTTTATTTTCAGCACATCCCTGTCCGAGCGCATTGACAAAGAGGAAGCGCTCGCCATGGGCGCAACAGATTATATCGTAAAACCTTTTAACCTAGCCGAATTACTCATAATCGTCAAGAAATGGATGAATGCCAGTGAAAGAACAGTCCTCAATTAAGAGGTTGTTTAAATTTTGGGTTCTGAGTGAAAAATGACCAATTATTCGATGAGACTAGGCGGGAAATTGGGAGCATAGTGGAACTACGTGACCAATTTTTCAACGAAGTATCATCGGAAAAGGGGTAGTTTTTCGCCGGAAGTTAGAATTTAAACAGCCTCTAAGGTGTCAAACCAAAGGGATTGCAGTTGCTGCTCATTTCACCTGTGAATTGTGTAATACATTTCTAGAATTGTATAATACCAACCACTTAAAAAGTACTCAATTTTGTTCCGTGAAAATTTTTTCATAAATCAATTTATATTCAATGAAATCCACGAATTATACCACCGTCAAAAAAAGCATTTTTGCGGGAATTTTAGCCGCCGTAGCAACCTTTATATTTGCTTCGTGTTCCAAAAAAATTGATTTCCTGAAATCATCTGTCGTGCCAGCGGCCAGGGGATATGTAAAAGTGGACAAAGACAATAACAACAACTACGTCATCCACCTCGAGGTAGAAAACCTTGCAGAGGTAAGCCGCCTGACACCGCCTAAAAAGACCTATATTGTTTGGTCGGTGTCCAATAAAGGTACTGTCAAAAACATTGGTCAAATTGATAGCTCAACAAGAGGCTTTGCCAAGGACTTGAAAGCATCTTTTGAATCTACCTCGGCATCCAAGCCAAACAAGATATTTATCACTGCTGAAGATGAAGTGACCGTTCAATTCCCCAGCAGCGAAATCATTATCACGACAGGTGATTTTTAGCCGGAATTGCCCATTAAAAGCGGCTACAAATGAAGCTATCTATAGCGCATAAGTTGACCAACGATATTTTTGCCGTGACGGCAGTCCTGCAAAAGGAATACCCAGCGCAATACCGCCTGTTGGGCGAAACCCCGCTTTTCCATTTTGGCGCACGGGGCGAACTGTCGCCCAAGGATTTCGAGCAGTACTTGGAATCGCTGAAGTCGCAGTTGGCCAGCTTCCAAAAGGAGAACCTGTGAATCATGTAAGCCTATTAAAGAATTGTATAACGGTTCCAAGGCAGGTTACACCCAATTTTGCAGCGTGGAAATTCTTTCACAAAATAAAAATCAAACTAAAATGAGCAAAGATAAAGGTGGAAAAAACGTCAAAAAAACTGCTGCTGTAAAAGGCGCTGGGAAAGTAAAGCCTGTATCCGACTACAAGGCGGAGAGCAAATCCGGCTACGGCAAAGAGCCAACGCTTAATGTTTTCACACCCAAAACAGCCCCAAAGGCGGGCGGAAGCCCAAAGGCGGGCGGAAGCCCAAAATCGAAGTAACTTGAAAAGGTTTCCACGCCTTTCTATTTTTATTATACGAAGCAACACCTATAGTCCAACATATCCAAAGTAAACAAAACACTAAGAGCATGGTAGCTGAGCAAATTGCTTGGCTGTCATGGTCGGTGTTCATCCCATTATTTCAGCCACTAAATAATGGAGCTTTTCGCAGTAAATAGGTTATTGAAATTAGTTTAGACGGTGTTTTATTTCAATAATTTGCACCTCGTAAGTCGTAAATCTAAAATCGTAAATCTACTTATTTCCTGCCATTATTACCAATACCAACCATGATAGAAGTTAAAAAACATGGGGTTATCCTCGACAAGACCAAGCTCGGTTTTGAAAACGAAGGTGTATTAAACCCAGCCGTGATAAAAGAGGGAGAAGAACCCGTCCACATATTTTACAGGGCCGTCAGTAAAGGTAATTTTTCCACCATTGGATATTGCCGTTTGCAGGGGCCGATTACCGTGAAGCATCGAGCGGATATGCCCGTGCTTTTCCCACAATTTGATTATGAATCGCATGGTATCGAGGATCCCCGTATTTCCGATATTGATGGGACATATTATCTCTCCTATACGGCTTATGATGGCGTCAATGCCTTAGGTGCATGGGCAACTTCTACGGATTTGGAGCATTTCGAGAAACAAGGCATTATTACCCCTCAGTTCACCTACGACGAATTTATACACCTCGCTGAATGCAAAGGCAGTATTAACGAGAAATATGCCCGATTTAACGACCCCAGCAAACAAAGGTTGGTGGTGGATAAAAAGGTGCTGCTATGGGACAAAAACGTGGTCTTTTTCCCAAGAAAGATAGATGGTAAATTCTATTTCCTCCACCGTATAAAACCTGATATTCAAATTGTTGCTGTAAAGGAATTGGAGGAGCTGACTAAAGCATTTTGGGAGGATTATTTTATGCACTTCAAGGACAATATAGTGTTGTCGCCAAAGCACGACCATGAAGTCAGTTATATCGGTGGCGGCTGCCCGCCCATTGAGACGAAAGCCGGTTGGTTGTTGATTTATCATGGCGTCCATGACACAACAAATGGGTATATATACACTGCCTGTGCGGCCCTGCTGGACTTGAAAAACCCGCTCCGGGAAATAGCCCGGCTTCCTTACCCTTTGTTTGTGCCTGAAATGATATGGGAACTCAAAGGCGAGGTGAACAATGTCTGTTTTCCGACGGGCACTGCCCTGTTCGGAGATGAATTGTATATTTATTATGGAGCTGCCGATGAGCATATCGCCTGTGCTTCCGTCAGCTTATCAGCGCTTCTTGCGGAGCTGCTATTAAATGCCAATAAAAATGAAAAATGACGCCGTTGTAAGTTTTAATGATACTATGGACAATCTATTTGCCTCAAAAACCATTTTAAATAAAGTGGTTGAATTCCCTAAACCCATATTGCCGGAGATATTATTCATGACCTCCTACCCGCCAAGGGAATGCGGCATCGCCACTTATTCGCAGGACTTGCTGAAAGCATTGGACAATAAGTTCAATGATTCTTTCTCGCTCAAAGTCTGTGCGCTGGAAGCTGGGCATGTCCAGCATATCTACCCAAATGAAGTCGCATATATCCTCAATACCGAGGATGCCGCCGAATATATTGACATGGCTTATGCCATCAATATTGACCATCAAATTAAGTTGGTGATGGTGGAGCACGAGTTCGGCCTGTTCAGGAATACCGGCGAAGATGCCTTTCTCCAATTCTTATATCGTGTCAATAAGCCTGTCATTGTTGCATTTCACACCGTATTGCCACAGCCGGACGAAGCCATGAAAATCAATGTCCAGCGCATCGTGGCAGCGAGTGCATCCATCATTGTGATGACTAAGCACGCCGCTAAAATATTAAAAGAAGACTACCTAGCAGCAAAGGAAAAAATAGTGGTCATAGCACATGGTACGCACCTCGTACCGCATTTGGACAAAGACTTTTTGAAAGAAAAATATGGTTTGTCGGGGCGCAAGGTGCTCTCCACTTTTGGGTTGTTGAGTTCAGGGAAAAGCATCGAAACCACCTTGGAGGCCCTGCCTGCCATCGTGTCCCAAAGCCCCGATGCGCTATTCTTGGTCATAGGCAAAACTCACCCTGGCGTGGTGCTGTCCGAAGGCGAAACCTACCGCAATATGCTGGAAGCAAAGGTCGAGGAACTTTCATTGCAAGCGAATGTAAAATTTATTAACCAATACCTGCCACTAGCGGATTTGCTGGAGTATTTGCAGCTGACAGACATCTACCTGTTCACCTCCAAAGACCGGCACCAAGCGGTGAGCGGCACGTTTTCCTATGCTATGAGCTGCGGCTGTCCGGTCATTTCCACGCCTATTCCCCATGCCAAAGAAGTCCTGCGGGCAGACACTGGCATCCTCATTGATTTTCAAAATTCCGAGCAATTGGCCTTTGCGGTGAACCGCTTGATGGGTGATGAACCATTGAGAAGTGAATTCAGCCACAGCACCTTGCAGCGCATCGTGCCCACGGCTTGGGAAAACTCGGCCATTGCGCATGCGCAACTCCTTCAACGCACGGTGCAGCAGGCGAAAAGCATAAATATGACCACCAGCAAAATCCATTTGCAATACCGCCTGCCCCCCATGAACTTGGCGCATTTAAAGAAAATGACCACGGAGGTGGGGATGATTCAGTTTTGCAAAATAAACCAACCAGATTTAGGCTCTGGCTATACGCTCGACGATAATGCCCGTGCATTAATCGCCGTATGTATGCACTATAAACTGACGAAAGATGCGGATGATATAAAGTATATCAGGAAGTACCTCGATTTCATAAAAAGCTGTCAACTACCAACGGGTGACTTCCTAAACTACCAAGATGCTGGTGAAAAATTCACGGACCAAAACTTTGAGACCAACCTCTCTGATGCCAATGGCAGGGCCGTATGGGCTTTGGGTTATTTGGTAGCAAAAACGGCTATATTGCCAGCGGACATCACCCAAAAAGCTATTGGTATAGTGGAGCGGGCAATGCCACATATAGCAACGATGCACTCCACACGGGCCATGGCGTTTTCCATTAAAGGATTGTATTATTATAACCTTGAAAACAAATCGCATAAATCCGCCGAACTCCTGAGAACACTGGCGGATAGGCTCATACAGATGTACCGCCACGAATCGGAAAAGGATTGGCGATGGTTCGAAACTTACCTGACCTATGCCAATAGCATACTGCCGGAAGCCATGCTTTGCGCCTGGCAAGCCACCGGGGATGTGATGTATAAAGCAATTGCCAAAATCAGCTTCGACTTTCTATTATCCCTCACATTTAATGATAAAGGTATAAAGGTAATATCCAACAAAAGCTGGCTGCACAAAGGCCAACAGCCCGAACAGCACGGTGAACAGCCCATTGATGTAGCTTATACCATATTGGCTTTGAAACGTTTTTACCGGGTATTCGGTACGGAAAGCTATCGGGATAAAATGACCTCGGCCTTTAACTGGTTCCTCGGCAACAACCACCTGAATCAAATCATCTACAACCCCTGCACGGGCGGCTGCTACGATGGCCTGGAAAAGGAACACGTTAACCTCAACCAAGGTGCAGAGTCCACCCTGAGCTACCTTATGGCGAGAATGACCCTCGAACAACAATCGCTGATTAAAATGCCCATGTATCAGAAATTAGAGACGCACCAACGTGCTTCTATAATTTAATGCTCCTTATGAAGCACGCACTGCCACCGTCACCTTGGGGGCTTTTCTTTTCGTTCTTTTTGCCAGAAATACGGAGAATGGACTCAGCGCTGGGTTTGCCCCTCTCTTATTCAATCTCAAACCCCAGCCCCCTCAAATCCTCCCAGAATGCAGGGTACGATTTCTCCACCACCATCGGGTGTTCCACTTGTATTTCTCCCAGCATCGCCAGCGGCGCAAAGGCCATCGCCATGCGGTGGTCTTCGTAGGTCTGGAACAGGGGAGCGCCCTCCACCACGGCCTTACCTTCCACCATAAAGAACTCTTTTTCCTTGTTCTTCGAAAAGCGGTCGGGCAGCTTCGAGAGGAAGACCTGCACTTTGGCCAGCTCGTTTTGCAGCGCAGCAATGCGGTCGGTCTCCTTGATGCGCAGCGTCTCCAGCCCGCTGAACAGCCCCTGCACACCCAGTCCACCGCATAACACGGCCATCGTCTGCGCCACATCAGGGCAGGGCAGGAAGTCCCACTCAAAAAACGGTTGCGCCACCGCACCTTTCGGCTTCAGCAGCCGGGTGGTTTCCCCTTCGTAATGCGTATCCACCCCGAAGGGCCGCATCATTTTCTCCATCACCGAATCCCCCTGCCAACTGTTCGAGAACAGCCCGTACAGCCGAAGGTCGCATTCGTCGGAAAGGGCCGCCATGGCGTAGTAGTAGGAGGCCGCCGACCAGTCAGCTTCCACCTTGAACGGCTTCGGCTGGTACTTGCCCGCTGGCACGTAAATGATGTTTCCCAACCAAGAATGTTCCACCCCGAAATATTCCATCATGCGCAGCGTCATTTCGAGGTAGGGGCGGGAGACGAGCTTGCCCACCAGTTCCAATTCTAGACCGTTGGGCAGCGTGGGCGCTATCATGAGCAGGGCAGAGAGGTACTGGCTGCTGGTATCGGCGGGGATGGCAAGCTGGTGCGTGGTGCCCAGCCCATTGGGCGAGTGGATGCGCAGCGGCGGGTAGCCCTCGTTTTCGAGGTACTCGATGTTTGCGCCCAATTTGCGAAGCGCATCCACCAGCAAGCCGATGGGCCGCTGCTTCATGCGCTCGGAACCCGTGAGGGTGAGGCTGCCTGCCTGCGTGGCGAGGTATGCCGTCAGAAAGCGGAAGGTCGTGCCAGCCGCCCCGGCATCGAGCACCTTGGTATTGGCGGCCAGCAATTGCTGCATGAGCTGCGTATCCTTGGAAGTGGACAGGTTTTTTATTTCAAAAGCCCCTTCGCAAAGCGCCTGAATAATGAGCGCCCGATTGCTGATGCTCTTTGAGCCGTCGAGATGGATATCGCCGTGAAGGTGGCGGGTGGGTTTGGAGAGTTTAAATACCATGGATTTTGTTATTCCGGCTTCTCTGTTTTAAATCCGATTTGCTTTCTATTCTGTTGCGAAATTGCTTTTTCATCCGTTTTTAGCAAATATTCCAAGGCCTGATAAATATCCTTGAATTTGATGTTCATTTCTTTTTCTAAAATAGCAATCTGTTCTTTTAAGTCCTTATAATCGGATAAATGCTGTCGCAAGAGAACGAAGGCTCTCATTATTGCAATATTGACATGAATGGCTTTGTCGCTATTCAAGACGCTGGAAAGCATGGCCACGCCTTGTTCGGTAAAACAAAAGGGCGAATATCGTAGCCCTTGCTTATCTGCCTTGGAGGTCACAAATTGTGACCTCCAATTTTGCAGTTCTTCTTTGGTCATTTCAAACATAAAATCAATAGGGAACCGCTTGATGTTACGCCGAACCGCTTGTTTCAACACTTTGGTTTCAACACCGTAGAGTTCTGCTAAATCCCTGTCAATGATTACATTCTGCCCCCGGATGATTTTGATTTTATTTCGGATGAGTTGCAGTTCCATCGTGTTCGTTTGTTTTCTCTTTTTAGTTTTTTATCCTCAGAATTTCCCAGCCGCCTCCTGGTAAATCACCTCCAGCAGCGTCTGCCCAACTGCCCGCAACGTCCGCACATCAATGATGTCCATATTGTCCTTGTGGGTATGCCAGTGGGCACCGAAGCCGGAGTCGCCAGTGGCCGATTTGCCAATAATGTCAATCATGGGGATATTGGCGATGGTATTCACGAAGTAGTGATCGTCGGTCACTGCGCCCGATTTATCTTCCGTAAAATAGTTCGGGTAGCCGAGGTCTTTTGCTATTTTCCAAACCTTGTTCATCACTGCTGGCGCAAAATTCATGCTGACGCCTTCCTTCGTAAACTTGGCACCTTTCGCTCCCACCATGTCGAGCAGGATGCCGTATTTGGGGCTGTAGCCGCTAGGTACGAGGTTGCGTGCCCAATGCTGGGCGCCAAGACACCAACTGTTGGTGCTAGGGTTTTCTTCGTTATCGTCACCGTAGTCCTCTGCATCGTAGAGGACGAAATCTACGCCCATTTCCACCGGATTGGCTTGTAGGGTGCGGGCTATTTCGAGGATGACGCCCACGCCACTTGCCCCATCGTCGGCACCGAGGATGGGTTCATTCTTCCGCTCCGTTTCCAATGGTGAGTCGGCGATGGGGCGGCTGTCCCAGTGCGAAGCGAGGAAGATGCGCTTGGCGACTTCGGGCTTGTATTGGGCAATGATGTTGATGCCGTTGAGCACCTTGCCCGTGTAGGCGGTGGCGGTGAAAGGCTGTTCCGTCACCTTGAGGCCGTAACCTGTCAATTTTTGGACGAGCCAGTCCTTGCAGCGTTTTTGGGCTTCGGTATTGGGCACCCGTGGGCCAAATGCCACCTGTTTTGCCACAAAATCAAAAGCGGAGTCCCGCTCGAATTTCGGGACGGCTACCGGTTGAAGGTTGGCTTCGGGTTCATTGTTTTGCGGAGCGTCAGAATTACAACCAAGGGTTGCGAGCGCAAGCAGTGCAAGGGTTGCGAAGGCTATTTTTTTGATAAATATCATGCTTTGTTGTTGATGCTTTTTCTGGTAAACAATGGAAAGATGAGGCAAAACAGCCCGCCGAAAACGAAGGAGGCGAACACGTTTTGGTAGAGGAAAGTGCTGACCGGGGCTTTGCCGAAATCGCCGCTGGCCACGAAGGCCTTGAAGCCCGGGTTCAGGTACTCGATGTAGATGAGCAGGGCCACGGAACTGATGACGATATAAATCAAGGTCATTCGGGCTGCTGCCCAAAATCCCTCGCCCCACGACATGACGCCGTTGTAGTCGAGGTCCCGTTTTTCCTTCGTCACCATAAAATAGCCGAAGATGTAGGTCAACATGCTGAGGACCATTTCAACCATTTGGCCGGTAGCGATTTTTTCGGTGGTAAAAAACCCAAGCGCCTGTAGAATGATAAACCAGAGGAGTATCAACACAGTGACGATGATGGCCCATTTTGTTTCTACTCGCATTGCGTTTGTTTTTTATGGTGAAAATGCTTCGTTGTATGGTATCGCCGAACTGGAGTTCGGCGGCGCTTAATCAATCCTCGTCACCGTTTCCACGAAATCCAGTTTTTTCAAGGTACGCATGACGACGTTGAGTTGTTCCCGGTTCAGCACCTGCAGGCTGATTTTGCCCTCGTAGTAGCCTTGGTCGCCGCCCTCGATGTGGAAGGAGCGAATGTTGACACTGAGGCCGCCGATTTCCTTGGTCAACCGCTCGATGACGCCGATTCCCTCGTCCACGCCCGTGATTTTCAGGTCCACCACAAACTTGGAATCCATGTTGGCCACCCACTCCGCCTTCATCACCCGATAGCCGTATTTGGCCAGCAGGTTGGTGGCGTTGGAGCAGTTGGTGCGGTGGATTTTCAGGCCCTCTTTTGCCGTCAGGAAAGCGAAAATATCGTCGCCCTGCACTGGGTTGCAGCAGAGCGCTAGCTTGTAAGGGTAAAGTTCGGCAGGTTCGCCGTTCACGAGGATTTTCGTCTTTTCGGAAATCTTGCTCTTGGCAGTTTGCTCCGGCTTTTTGTCGCCTTCGGCAACGGGCGCTGGAGCCACTTCCTTCACGATTTCCAACAATTTCTGCTCCTTGACCTCGAAGTTTTTGAAGGTGTCAATCAAATTAATTTCCTCCGTCGCAATGGCAAAATAGAGGTCAATATGCGAGTTGAAACTGAAATATTTCACCAAAGTCTCCACCCCTTGGTCGTAGTTCACCTTCATGTTGTTGAACTTCCGTTGCAATGCCTCCTTGCCCAGTTCGCCCGTTTTGCGGCGCTCCTCCTTCATGGCGTTCCGGATTTTCGAGCGGGCCTTGCCCGTCACCACAAACTTGAGCCAGCCTTCGTTAGGCTTTTGGTTTTTGTCGGTAATGACCTCCACTTTGTCGCCCATGTTGAGCTTGTAGCCCATCGGCACGATGCGGTTGTTGACCTTCACCGCCCGGCAGCGGTAGCCGATGTCGGTGTGGATATGGAAGGCGAAGTCCAGCGCTGTTGCGCCTTTTGGCAGGTTGATCATGTCGCCACGGGGCGTCACGGCGAAAATCTCCTCAGAATACAGGTTGTTTTTAAAATCGCTGACGAACTCCAAAGCGTCCGAGTTTGGGTTTTCCATCAGCTCTCGCACCTGGTCGAGCCACTTCTCGTACACGTCCGGCTGGGTATTGATGCCCTTGTATTTCCAGTGCGCAGCAAAGCCCCGCTCGGCGATTTCGTCCATGCGCTCGGAGCGGATTTGCACTTCCACAAACCGCCCTTCCGGCCCGATGACCGTTGTGTGCAGCGACTCGTAACCGTTGGATTTCGGCACCGTCACCCAATCTTTCAGGCGCTCTGGTATCGGCTTGTAAATATCCGTGATGATGGAATAGGCCATCCAGCACAAGGGTTTCTCCTGGCGGCGCTCCACATCCAGCACCACCCGCACGGCGAAGATGTCGTAGACCTGCTCGAAGGGGGAGTCTTTCGCTTTTATTTTGTTGTAAATGGACGACACCGACTTGGCCCGCCCAAAGCAGCGGTATTTCAGCTTCGACTCGTCCAGTTCCCGACGGATAGGCTCCAAAAACTTCTCAATATAATCCGCCCGCTCCTCTTCCGAAGCATCCAGTTTTTCGTTGATTTCCTCAAAAGTATCCGGTTCCATGATTTTCAGGCAGAGGTCCTGAAACTCCGAGCGGATATTGTAGAGGCCAAGGCGGTGGGCCAGCGGTGCGTAGATATAACTAGTTTCTGCCGCTATTTTTAACTGTTTGTGGCGGGGCATGGACCCGAGGGTACGCATGTTGTGCATCCGGTCGGCCATTTTTATCAAAACCACCCGAACATCAATCACCAGCGTGCTGATAACCTTGCGGAAATTCTCCGCCTGCGGGCTTTCCGAAGTGGCCGTGCCGTCCAGTTTGGTGAGGCCGTCCACGATGAGTGCCACTTTTTCACCAAACTCCGCTTTGATGTCCTCCAACGTATGCTCCGTATCCTCCACCACATCGTGCAGCAGGGCACAGACAGCGGCGGTAGGCCCCAAACCAATTTCTTCGATGCAAATAATCGCTACTTCGATGGGGTGGGTGATGTACGGCTCGCCCGATTTGCGCCGCTGGAGGGAGTGCGCTTCAGCGGCCAGTTCGAAAGCCCGACGCACTTGGTCGTGGTCCTCTTTTTCCATCTTGCCATCCAGCGTACGCAACAGCCGCCGGTACGCACTGTGAATCAGGGCGGTATCTGCTGGAGTAAGTTCGGCTACGAGTGGTGGTGGCATGGAAAAATTATGTCATTGGCCATTGGTCAATCGCTAATGGGTCGCAGAGGCTTCGCCATTTTCAATTGAGGCAACGTAATATTTTTTTGACCTATTGGCAAAGTTAGGGACATTTCAAATTAAAAATCATGGCTCAATAAATACGCAGTGATAACTGGAAACTGGACGCTCCGTTCATTTAAAACTAAAGCTATAATCCACGGTTATCGGAAAAAAATGGTCGCTTTCATTCCGCAGCACCTCCGCCGTTGACTCTGGAAAAGCGGCCACTTCTACCCTGATACCGCCTGATTTCAGATGCCTTACCAATTCCACATAATCGGCGTCGCCGGAAAGGATGATGATGGTATCCACTTTCGAGGCCACTTGCACGGCCTTGATGGTCAGTGGAATATCGGCGGATTTGTAGCAGGGCACTACCGAGCCATGGAAGTTTTTCTGAAGGCGTTCTGCCAATTTCTGGGAAATGCTCACCCCTTCCCGGAAGTAAATAAACCTCGACAACGCCCGGTTTTGGAGCAGCGCCGGCACGAGTTTGTCAAAGTTTATCATGGATTTTTTGCCAGCCGCTTTGTGCAGGCTCATCTCGATATTGTTCCCATCTACCAGGATGGCCACCGACTGGTCGAGCACGATGCTTATTCTTTCTTCGGCAATGGGCTGAGGTTTCGGTATTGACTGGGCAGCAATCTCATGCTGTTGCTTCGCCGCAGGCGGTGAAGCCATTTCCCGATTTGTTGCTTTGGGCTGGGCAGCAGACACCTTCTGTTGTTTCGTCCTTGATTGAGACGTGGATTGCTGCTGTTGTTTTGCCGCAGGCCCAGAAGCCGTTTTTTGATTTTTAGCCTTGGGCTTGGTGCTGGTTTCTTTCTTTTGATTCGTCATAAAACAAAGGTAAGAAAGTCAGTGATAGCCACCTTAGTTGTGAAAAGAATCAATAAACCTTCACCTCCGAAATACTCAGCGACGCCCGTCCTTCAAATTCAATTTTCACCTTTTCCGCCTCCATTTTTGCGAAGCGCAAAATGCGTTTGTAGCCAATCGTGGTGCCTTCGGCAATGGGCTTCCAGCTTCCATTTTGCAGCGCAAAAACCTTGAAAGAACTGACCCGCTGCCCCAGCCGGATATTTTCTTGCAGCACAACCTGGCTGATGCTCGTTTTACCACCCAAATCTATTTCCAAACTGGCCGTTTTCACCTCCTCCTCGGTCGCCCAGTAGGTACTTGGGTCGGCATCCACGGCAAGATTTGCGGTGTAGCCCAAGCCCCGTTCGTTCGTGGCTTTTGCTTTTTTTCCTTCGGTAAAATTGGTGGCGAAGTCCATCCCCAGTGCCACCTTCAATTCCTTCAAACGGGCCGCATCATTTTCATGGATAAGCCCCCGCTTGTCCACTGGAATATTGAGCAGCAGCAAGCCGTTTCGCCCAACTGACTTGTAGTAAACATCGGTCAACTGTTCCACCGTTTTCACTTTGTCATCCTGCTCAGGGTGGTAGTACCAACCGGGCCGGATGCTCACGTCGCACTCGGCGGGCACCCAATAGTTGCCGTCCTTGTGGCCGTTGTTCAGCTCCTTGTAATTGGGCGAGCCAGGGTAAAACTCATCCCGGCGAAGGGCACTCCAATTGGTTTCACCAGCAAAACCGTCCTCGTTCCCTACCCAGCGGACATCAGGCCCGGCGTCGCTGAAAATGACGGCATTGGGTTGCAGTTCCCGCACGATTTGGATGGTCGTCGGCCAGTCGTAGTAGGTCTGGCGGTCCACTTCCCGCTTCTCGTTGGCCCCGCCGTAGTAGCCGTCGCCGCCGTTTGCCCCATCGAACCAAACCTCGAAAATTGGGCCGTAGTTGGTCAGCAGTTCCCGCAGTTGGTTGCGGAAATAAGTCAGGTATTCCGGCTTGCCGTAGTCGGCATGGTTGCGGTCCCAAGGCGAGAGATAGACCCCGAACTTGAGGCCAAACTCCTTGCAGGCATCCGAAAGCTCCCGCACCACGTCGCCTTTGCCGCCTTTCCACGGCGAGTTTTTCACCGAATGTTCTGTGTACGCACTCGGCCAAAGGCAGAAACCATCGTGGTGCTTGGCGGTGAGGATGATGCCCTTCATGCCCGCCTCTTTGCACACCTTCGCCCACTGCCGACAGTCCAGCGCTGTTGGGTTGAAAGTGCTGGGCGATTCGCTGCCCATGCCCCACTCGATGTTAGTGAAAGTGTTCATGTTAAAATGGACGAAGGCGTTGTACTCCATTTGCTGCCAAGCGACCTGTGCCTCGCTGGGTAGTGGGGTGATGGGTGCTGGGGGTGGTACGGGCTGTTTTGCGCAAGCAAAAAAGAGGAAAGGGAGAAATAGGGACAAGTATCTCATGGACAAGTAGTTGTGATTGTTGAAGCGTAAACATAACAATTCAGCCATTTAACAATCCAACAATCTATCTCAATCCACCAACCGCCAAGAAATCCCTAATCGCATCCCGCCATTGGTATAGCCAAAAGGCATCGGGTAATCCGCCGTTTGGTAATAGTAGGTCTGCATCGGGGCAGCCAACAGGTTTTCGATTTTGAAGAAAAAACGGAAAGTCTTCACCTTGAAACTGATGAAGGCATCGAGCAGCGGTGTAAATCCCAGCGTTTGCTCGTTTTGCAGGACAAACTGTCCGATGAGCGGATTGTAGCCAGGTGGCGTGTAGCCTGAAATGAGGCGGGCATCCACGCCAACCTTGGTGAGCATCGCTTTTTTGAAAATAAAGCCTTCGAGAAAGAGGCTGTGTTTGCTGTAAAATTGCGGCAGCGGCAGCACGTCGGAGGTGGTTTGCTGAAGGTAGGCCGAGTTGTCAAGGTGCACGGGGCCTAGCTTGAAATCCTTCTGCACCGTGAGCTGAAAGATACTGAACGTGCCACTTTGTTGGGGCCGCCCAGTGGCATCGAAATAGAGTAGGTTGTTCAGTAGGTGCGATTTTGCGCCGATGGAAAACTTGAATTGCGGCAGCGAATACGTGCCGGAAAGGCTGGTTTCCAAGGTTTTTCCAAAATCATTGCTCCAAACTTCCTGCTGCGTCACGTAAAAACGCTCCGGCAGCAAAGAAGCCGAATACAGTTGGTTCACGGCCTCCAATTGCAGCGTCCCGATTTTTTTTAGGTTCAAAAACAGTTCGCCACTGAGGCGGTAGTCGCCCGCATTGGCACCGATGCCGAGGTGGGCGTAGGTGTTCAGGCGCAGCCGTTCGCCGGGCGAGAAATTGAGGCGGGCCGTGAGGAACAGGTTTTGAATCGTCCTGCTGTCCAGCGGTTCTTGTTTCACAAAATTCAGGCGATGCACCAGCCCGACTTCCAGCAAGTCGGTTTCTTGCGGCAGCGCCCGGCTTGGTTCGCCTTTGCCAGCAGCGCTTGGCGTTGGCGTTTGCTGGCGCAATTTGAAAGTCTGCAACTTGAAGGTGTTCTCCAGTTCACGCACCTCTAAGTAATGCCGCAGCCCCCGTTTGTCCACCAAAAAATCGCCGTAGAAAGCCGAATCAGGCGACGTATCGGAGAACTTGTAGGTATCCTTCCGCCAAGCAATTTGGTGGTAAAGCGTAAAAGTTCTTCCGGGTTGGTGATTGGTGATTGGTGATTGGTGACTGGATGTCGGAGGCCCTGTATTTATTGGTGGTCTTCCACTTTGTGGTACAGGAGGTTTGCCCAAAGAATCTGGTTGCGGAGGCTTTGGGCTTTGCGTTTTCAGCGAATCTTGCGGACTGCTCGGCCTCGACTGCCCACTGCCCCCAACCTTGGTCGGGGCCGAACTGCGAGCTTTCTTCTGGCCAATTTTATTCAAATAAAAATACTGCGTGTACGCCAGTTCCCGGTTGGCGTGGCGGGTGTTGGCGTTGGCAAGGTGGACGTCCACTTGGAAAGCGGGAATGACCCCTCTCGTCAAATCTTCGGCGGCTCCGCCGTTGTCCTGTTGCTCGATGCCATTGGAAACGAAGCTGAAATAGCTGTCGTAATTGCCCTTTTTCGGATGGTACCACATGCCCGTTGCCACACTGGACGTGACGGCTTTCTGCGTATCGTAGGGCCCAACGTTGTTGATTCGGCGGTGCTCAATGGAAAAATTCAGCCCATCGGCAAAGTTGCGGCTGAACTGAACGTTGAACTGCGCATCGTTTTGCGTAAGCCCCTTCGTAAAATTGGCCTTGGTGTACGCCTGCGTGATTTTGTAGTACCGCACGTCGGCGGTCATCATTTGGTAAATATCGAACTGGTGCAGCCCTACATCGAAACCCCGCCGCCAAGTGGGCTGAAAAAACAGCGGTCGGGCCGCCGAGCCGAGATTGCCGAGGTTGGCAAAATCATATTCCTGCTGCCGAATGGGGTCGTACTGGTGCACCGAACCGAGCAGGCTGTCACTGAACGGGAAGACGAGGTTGGGCTCGTTGGCATAAAAGAAGAAAATGTCGGAAGTATCCCGAGTGAGGCGCTGGACGCCACTTCCACCGCCGCCACCACCGCCGCCAAGCCGGCCAGCAACACCACCCAATCCGCCGCCACCGCCGCCACCGCCACCGAATTGCGCAGCAGCATTTTCAACGAACAACACGCTGAAAATCAATAGGATATAAAATGGCAGTTGCTTCATTTAAGTATTAAGACATTAGATTTTAGACAATAGATTTTAGAGGGGGCTTTGGGTTAAAAGCACTTTTGAGTCATTTAACTTTTGATTTCTGAGTCCAATTTTTACACTAAAAAGCGGCTGTAAAACGGGCCCACACAGCCTCTCTGGATTAATTTTGCCAAAGTTTAACAGCCATCAATCGAGCTTGCCGTAGTAGATTTTGGTGAGGTACCAGAAGTCCACTTGGCCGTTTTCCGCATGGGCGGCAAAGGTATCGCTTAATGCCTTCATGGCCTCAGCGTGGCGGGAATGATTTTCGTGAAATGCGTAGGAGCTGGACAGATAACGCCCCCGCACGCCTTTGAAATCGAAACGTTGGAGGTAGTCAAATTCCCGAAGGGCAAAGCCGTTTTTGCCGAAAAATGGGGTCAATTGCTCCTCGCCAATGTTGCGGTGGTCAATCTGCGCTAGGTCGGTGGAATATTCCGCCAGGAAAGCCGTGTACGCCTGCATGAAAGCAGAGCGGGCATCGTTTCGGTCGTTCCAAATGAGCAGCGCCCAGCCATCGGGTTTTAAAATCCGTTGAAATTCAGCCTTCGTTTTTTCCCGATCAAACCAATGGAACGCTTGCGCCGCCACGGCAAAATCAGCGCAGTGGTTGGGCAAATTGGTGGCCTCTGCCGTGCCTTCCAAACTGTGCAAGTTTTCAAAATGACCGCACAGCCGCTCCATCGCCGCCCGCATGTCGGCGTTCGGTTCGACAGCGTGGGTGGGGTTGCCGCTTTCGAGGAAAAGCTCCGTCAATTTGCCCGTCCCAGCACCGATGTCAGCGACCACGGAACTTGCCGTGAGGCCCAAGTCCGTTTTCATAAAGTCCAGTAAATCAATGGGATAGCCGGGTCGGTAGCGGATGTAATTGTCAACGGTTTTGGAAAAACGGGTGAGGGAGTCGTTCTGCATTATTTTCGATTTTCGAAGACTTTTCCGAGCTTTTGGAGGTATTGCGAAGAGGTTTCTTTTTGATAAATACCAAAGGTGATGGCGGCTTTGTCGAGGAAATTGATGTCGAAAAAAGGGTAGTCGAACTGGTGCTCGATGCCGCTGGTCAGGCGCTCCCGGTTGCTCGTCAAAAGCGATAGTTCGGAAGCGGAGAGATTGTTGACACCGCCAGCATTCACGTAGGATTTCATACGACGCTCACAGGCTTGGAGGGCGTTTTCCAGTATTTTCAGGCTCTCC
>JBGSWN010000130.1:0-2799 GCA_041752395.1 Saprospiraceae bacterium
TGTTCATCCCAGGCATTTTGCCCAGTATTGCGTCGATGAGGCTTGTACTCATTGGGTGATTGTTCTTTGTTCAAGTTGTGGTAAACTCAAACTTAGAATTTTCACCCTTTTTCATCCCAAAAACTTTCACGGACTATTGAAAATTGGTACAGTAATCAAAGTCTGTAATCCCCTGTTGAGTGTCCAATGGGCCTGGCCACCAATCAACACTACCACTCGGTGCTCCAAAAATTTGTGCTGCCAACTTGAGGTTACCGCCGTCATCAACCCCTCCAAGCCAAAAACCTCCTGCATGAATTGACGAAACACCGGGCTGCGTTGGGCTTGATTTTGGTACTTTATAGTTTTTATTTCCAGTGCCCCTATCCCACCAAAAATCGCCACTTACTTGTAGCACTGCCTCCACATTATTTATATCAAGCACTTCATTTGCCGTGCTAACCGTGCAAGATTCCAATACAACTTTATCGGATGGAGAGGGAGGTGTTTGTATTGGAGCTTTTTGGCCAAAGGTCGTGGCATGAGCAGCAACCAAAAGAATTGTGAAAAGAGATAATTTATTGGACATGATTTATTTTTTGGTAAATTTCGAGGCAAATTCAATTGAATGAAAACCATTTTTTTCCAAAAGTCAGGTTTCCTCCTCCCTTGAATCCACCCACACCCTGACTGCAAACTGCCCACCCCGACCTTGGTTGGGGAACTGCCAACCTTCAACCCAACCCCTTCAAATCCTTCACAAATCCATCCACCCCAGCCGCCTTCATTGCCTTCTGCAAAATGGTCGCATCGGCACTTTTATCAAATGCCCCGACCAGCACTTTGTACACCGTTTTTCCATTCAACTGGTTGATGTTCACGACGATGGGCTGCTTGAACTGCTGCTGCAATTTCTCCGCGGCAATGAGTACGTTGCCATATTCAGCGAATACCCCCATTTGCACCGAAAACCCCTGTGACGGTTGGCGTTCCACGCTGAAACGGAAAAGTCCTTGGCCTGAAACTACGGGGGTAGTCACTTCGGTAGCGGGTGGTTTGGCGGTAGTTCCCGTCGTGCC
Source organism: Saprospiraceae bacterium (assembly GCA_041752395.1). GTDB lineage: Bacteria > Bacteroidota > Bacteroidia > Chitinophagales > Saprospiraceae > UBA6168. The sequence continues at coordinate 1,059 of JBGSWN010000130.1, forward strand.
GTCTTTCCGGCGGATGGCCTCGGCCACGGCCTTGTCGGCGTTCACCCGACCGTAGCCAAACTTCCGACTGTGGCCATTCACATACTCGCTTGGCGAACCAATTTTATCGGCTGTTTTTTGTAAAACATCCTTCACTTCCTTGGCCGTCAGGTTCGGGTTGGCGGAGAGCATGAGGGCGCAGATGCCCGCCACGATTGGCGTCGCCCCGCTTGTGCCACCGAAGTGCTTGTACGGCCCTACCCTGTTCACCCCATCTGCCCAAAAGAGGAAAGCACCGTCGCCACGGATGGAGGTTCCGGGATCCCACCAGGCACGGGCAGCCAGCAGTGGCCAGTCGCCGTTGGAAGGTGCGCAGACACTGACCTCGGCGCCTTGGTTGGAGTAGCTGGCGTAGCGGTCTTTGCTGTCGCAAGCGGCTACGCAGATGACATCGGGGTGAGCGGCGTAAAAATTGACGTAGTCAACGCCTTCGTTGCCTGCGGCAAAACAGATGACGCAGCCCTTGCCCTTTCGGCCTTCACGGGCGGCCTTCGCAATGGCGGCCTCTTTCAAAGAATTCAGGGAATACAGCGTATCCGTGGTTCCCCAACTGCAACTGATGACGTCGGCACCGTTTTTTGAGCAGTAATCAAACATCTGCTCCGTGGCCGCCACGCTGAACGAGGTGCCGCTGACAGGCATGAACTTGGCATTAGGTGCCACGCCGACCATTCCCTGCCCATTTGCGCCAGCAACCGCAAGGCTTGAACAAGGTGTGCCGTGCGTGAAGCCGGGGTCACCTTCGGTCAGGCGGTCGCTCTGGGTCCAGAGGTCCCACGGGCGGTAAACCTTGGGCTTTAGGTCGGGGTGCGAGATATCAAAGCCATTGTCAATGACGGCCAGTACGATTTCGGAGGAGCCGAGGCTATTCAGGCGCTGCCAGGCATCCACGATTTTTGCGTCCGCACCTTTTTTTGTGGTGTATTGCCCGCTGGGAATGAAGCCGTCATTTTTCAGATGCCATTCGTCGGCCATGAAGGTGTCGTTGGGCAAGGCGAGGTCGTATTCTTCGAGGAGCATGTCGAGGTCTGGCTCGGCGAATTTCACCAAAGAAATGCCTTGTAGGGCCTGCGCCACTTTGATGGGGTTGGGCGAATCTTTGGTTACTTTGGCGGTGACCTGGTCGGAACTTCGGCGTTCTACGAGGGCCAACTTGTATTCGTCGAGTACCAGCATTTGCTCGCTTTCGTCCACCTCCGGCTGGAAGATGATGAAAATTTCGCCCGTCGGCACCAGCGGTTTTTTGCTGCCTTCGGCAAAATAGACGTGAGTGCCTTGGGCCACTTCCTTGGACTTTCGCACCTCATCCAGTTTCTCGTCAACGGTGGCACCGTCCTGTTGAAGTGACACGACTTTGAAGCCTCCAAGATTGGGCAACAGCTCTTGCCGAACGAAATCAGCTTTGGAGATATCGCCTTTTTTTTTGCCCTTCAGGCCCACCATGCTGGTGCTTTTTTGTAAAACGAGGACGCCTTTGCCGCTCTTAATTTTGTAATTGCTCATCCAATGCTGGCTTTTGGTTTGAAAATTGGTTTAAACAAAGCGGAAAGTTACAAAACGACACATTGTTGTAGCAGTCATTTCAACAAAAGCACGACCGAAAGCTGCACAGCCGCCGATTTTGTTATTTTTACGCCCGTTTTCAAATTAGACTTTAGATTGGAGACATTAGAATTTAGATGAGGCCGGATGAATTTCAACA
>JBGSWN010000131.1:0-21919 GCA_041752395.1 Saprospiraceae bacterium
GCCAAAATCAGCGAATCTGCCAGCACCTCGGCCTTGATATACTCCCGGAAGTTTTCCACCGCCGCCTCCAATTCCTGGTGCCGCTCGATGCGCACATTGATGCGGTCCGTCACGTTGAAGTCCTTGTCCTTGCGGATGTTCTGGATACGGTTCACGAGGTCACGGGCGATGCCCTCGGCCTCCAGTTCCGGTGTCAGGGTCACGTCGAGGGCGACGGTCAGCGGGCCGTCACTGGCGACCTTCCAGCCGGGCAGGTCTTCGGTGGTCACCACGAGGTCTTCTGGCGTGATGTCGTAGGCAGTTCCATTGGCTTCGATGGGCATTTTGCCCGCCTTCTCCAAAGCGTTGATTTCTTCGTTGGTAAACTTGCCAATCTGCTCGGCGGCGGCCTTCATGTCCTTGCCGAGCTTGGCGCCGAGGGTCTTGAAGTTGGCCTTCGCCTGCTTTTTCAACAAGCCCGAAGCATCGGTGATGTACTCGATTTGCTTCACGTTGATTTCGCTCAAAATCAAGTCCTTCACGCCGTCCACTTCCGTGATGAAACTTTCGTTCAGCACCGGCAGCAGGATTTTTTGCAGCGGCAAACGAACCCGCAGCCCGTTCCCCTTCCTGATGCTGAACGCCAGCGAACAGATGCGCTGGGCATAGTCCATTCGGCGTTCGAGCGTTTTGTCCACCTGCGCCGGATTGGGCTTTGTCAGGTCGGTCAGGTGAACGCTGTCGTGGCGCAGCGGCGTGTTTTTTTGCTTCGCAACGTCCTTGATGGGGGCCGTCAAATTGCGGTACAGCCAGTCCGAAAAGAACGGCGCCACCGTGCTGGACAACTGCCCGACGACCATCAGGCATTCAAACAGCGTCTGATAGGCGGCCTGTTTGTCCTCGTTCAATTCACCCCGCCAAAATCTGCGGCGGCTGAGGCGCACATACCAGTTTGACAGGTGTTCATCCACAAAATCCTCCACCAAACGGCAGGCACGGTGCGGCTCGTAGTCGTCCATGGCAGCGTGGTAATCGGCAACGAGAGAGTAGAGTTTTGAAATCACCCAGCGGTCCAATTCCGAGCGCTTGTCATAAGGCATCACGTTGAACTCGTCCATTTTCCAACCATCCAGATTGGCGTAGAGGGCGAAGAAATTGTAGGTATTGAACAGCGTCCCGAAGAACTTCCGCTGCACTTCTGCAATGCCATCGAGGTCGAACTTGAGGTTGTCCCACGGGGCGGCGTTGGAAATCATGTACCAGCGAGTGGCATCGGCGCCGTACTTCGCAATCGTCTCAAAGGGGTCGGCGGCATTGCCGAGGCGCTTGGACATTTTGTTGCCGTTCTTGTCCAGTACGAGGCCGTTCGACACCACGTTTTTGAACGAAACAGAATCGAAAGCCATGACGGCGATGGCATGCAGCGTGTAGAACCAGCCCCTCGTTTGGTCAACGCCCTCGGCGATGAAATCGGCGGGGTACATGTTGTCAAATGGCGCTTTGAACGGACGGTCAGCACCTGCTTTCAGCTTCGCCAAATCCAGCCCCCACTGGGCGTAGGGCATGGAGCCGGAGTCGAACCACACGTCAATCAGGTCGAGTTCCCGGCGCATTTCCTGCCCATCTTCCGACACCAAAACGATGTCGTCAATGTACGGGCGGTGCAGGTCGGCGGGCACGGTTTGCGACAGCCCCAGTTTTTCGTTGGCTTGCGCAATTTCGGTTTGCAGCTCCGCAATAGAGCCGATGCATTTCTCCACCGACCCATCAGCGGTGCGCCAGATGGGCAGCCCGATGCCCCAGTAGCGGCTGCGGCTGAGGTTCCAGTCTTGGAGGTTTTCGAGCCACTTGCCGAAGCGGCCTTCACCCGTGCTGGCAGGCTTCCAGTTAATGGTTTTGTTGAGTTCAAACATGCGCTCCTTCACGGCGCTGGCCTTTATGAACCAGGAGTCGAGCGGGTAGTAAAGCACGGGTTTGTCGGTGCGCCAGCAGTGCGGATAAGAGTGATTATATTTTTTTACATCAAATGCCTTACCCAAAGTTTTTAACTCAATGGCAATATCAATGTCAGGGCTTCTATACTCTGACTCGTCTCTATAATCCTTCACGAACCGTCCGCTAAAATCCCCTAACCCTTCAACAAATTTGCCTTGCTTATCAACAAGAGTTAGAGAACCGATACCATTCCTCCTTGCTACTTTCATGTCATCGGAACCGAACGAAGGTGCAGTATGGACAATGCCTGTACCATCTTCATTGGTTACAAAAAACAATCCTTCATCAGAAACTACTTTAAAACTGTCCCCTTCTATTGGTTTGATGCCAAAGTCAAATAATTGCTCGTATCTAATTCCTGCAAGTTGCTTCCCATCAAAAGGCACAGGATAGGTGTAGTATGGAATCCTCTTGGTGTCTTTTTCTATGGCCGCAGGCATTTCTGCTAGATGGCTAACATGTTGCCACTTGTTTTCGGGGAAAATACGAGCAATAGCTTCTGAATTCAATACAATGTTGACAGGCTCAAAAGTGTACTGGTCGAAAGTTTTTACAACCGAGTAAGACAAATTGTGCCCAACAGTCAAAGCCGTATTTGAAAGTAATGTCCAGGGAGTTGTTGTCCATGCTAAAAAATAAAACTTATCATCTTCTATCAAATCAAAAATCAAATTTCCTTGAGAATCATTAGAATTATTTAAACTCTTGGTGGCCTTGAACATTGCCACAATGGTAGTGTCCGTCACTTCCTTGTAAGCGCCGGGCATGTTCAGCTCGTGCGAACTGAGGCCCGTGCCCGCCGCCGGGGAGTAGGGCTGGATGGTGTAGCCTTTGTACATCAACCCCTTGTCATACAGGCGTTTGAGTATCCACCAAACGGTCTCGATGTACTCGTTTTCGTAGGTGATGTAGGGGTTGTCGAGGTCCACCCAGTAGCCCATCAGGCGGGTGATATCGTCCCATTCGTTCTTGTAGCGCATGACGGTTTCCCGGCATTTGTGGTTGTACTCGTCCACGGAGATGCTCTTGCCGATGTCCTCCTTGGTGATGCCGAGTTCCTTTTCCACGCTGAGTTCGATGGGCAGGCCGTGGGTGTCCCAGCCGCCCTTGCGCTCCACCCGCTTGCCCTTCAGGGTCTGGTAGCGGCAGAAGATATCCTTGATGGCCCGTGCCATGACGTGGTGGATGCCGGGCTTGCCGTTGGCGCTGGGCGGGCCTTCGTAGAAGACCCACGAGTTATCGGCGGGGCGCTGCGTGACGCTCTGCTCGAAGATTTTGTTTTCCTCCCAAAATTTCAGGAGTTCTTGGTCGATGGAGGGGAGGTTGAGGTTTTTAAATTCTCTGTACATAAATTATTCGAATGTTATGATGGGCTTCAATCAATGATAATGAGCGATTTTCTGTTAACTTCAACTACAAAATTGGTATCCAATGCAGTGGTGATTTTATCGAGGTTATCCTCTAAAAGTTGTAGCAATTATTTGTTCGAAACATTGCCAACCGTTAGGAAAAGCAGTTTGTAAGGCTCGACTTTTTGAAAGTATCGGTCGAAGAAATCGCTATCCTTTGAAATTACAATGCGCTGCTCTTTCAGCGACAAAGCATTTATCTCCAAGTCGTCAGTGGCATTTTTCAATGGCATCTCAAGGGTATGAACTACGTCATGTCCCTGTTCACGGAGCCAGGCCGCAAGCGATTTTGGAAGTTGTGCATCAACAATGAACTTCATGCGGCAGCTACTAATTGGACAATACTTTTCACCTCAGCAGTCTTGCTGCAAAAACCAGGCACGCATGCAAATCCGCCTCTTCCAAGTCTTCATAATCATCGAGGATTTCTTGGTTCGTCATGCCCGAAGCCATCAATTCCAATAAGTTGACGACTGGGTAGCGTAGCCCCCGGATGGTCGGCTTGCCGTGACAAATGTTCGGGTTCACCGTGACTCGATTTAGCAATTGCTGTTGTTTTTCATTCATGACAATTGATTTTATGCAAAGTTACAAAACCAAAAAGCCCCGCCAGGTCTGCAACCTGCCGGGGCTTTTCGTTCCTCCAAAAGAACAGCGCCTCACAAGTTGCCGGGCAACGTGGGAATGGTAATGCTGATGATAATGGAAGATGGTAACATGTAATATTGTTTTGCGGGGCGAAGGTAAATGAAAAAATCAACCTTCCCAATCATCCCCCTGCAATTCGGGTACTTACCTGCAAGATACCAAGGCTTTTTATCCTTCTACCAAACCCGCTCATAGCTTCACCACCTTCACCACCGACCCATCCGAGGCCCGCAACAGCCACAGCCCACTGGGCAGGCCGCTCAGGTCGAGTTCAGTAGTATTTTCAGCCAGCGTAAAAGTGGCCACCGTTTGTCCCACTGCGCTCGCCAAGCTGCCTTCGAGGCGTTGCCCACTCCTGTTTTCAATCCAAATCTTGCCCTTGGCTGGGTTCGGATAAACAACAATGACCGCCAAATCGCCCGTCCTTTCCTTCGCGCTGGTCAAAATCATCATGGGCTGGCAAGTTTGGTTGCTGCCCCAGTCATTCGCAGCCGTGAGGCAGACCGTGTAGTCGCCGGGCGTGGCGAAGGTGTGCGCCGGATGCTGTTCCGTATTCGTCGAGCCGTCGCCGAAATCCCAAAGCCAACTTGTGGGCGTATTTGTCGAAAGGTCGTTGAACTGCGCCGATAGCCCGTTCAGTCCAAAATCGAAAGCGGCTGCCGGGGTAAAGTTGGGCAGCATTTCCACCATCTTGCTGCTCACGGTATTGGTGACAATGGGCGGGTTGAAGTCAAAATAAATGCCCGCAAGGTTCTCAATATTGGTGCCTTCGGCAAGGCCCGCTTTGGCCATGATGGTAAAATTCACATAGCCGTGGCTGCCCGGTTCATTCACGATGCTGTCGGGCAAAAGGATGTCACGAAAGTGAAACTCCAGCAGTCCGTCGTCGTGGAGCGTGGCCTCGAACGGGTGGCTGGCGCTGCCGGGTAGAAAGCTCGCCCAGTCCAAATCCGCCGAGAGGGTGTCCCGGATGACGATGTTGAAGGCCGTATCGGTGCCCGTATTTTGAAAACGGATGGTGTATTCCAGGCGCTCGTCCAGCAGCGTGAAATTGGCATCGAAAGGTGGCTGCTCGCTGCGGCGGGGATAGACCTGTTTATCGTTGGGGTCGTAGGCGCAATTGATGACGGACTGGTACTGGTAGCTGGTGATGGTCTGCCAATCGCCCTGTCCGTTGCCGCCCTGCACGAGCAGCTGCATCTCGATGGTTTCCCCCAAAAACTGCACCCCGGCGATGGTGAATTCCATTTTCACCTGCCGATTTTCACCGGGCAGCAAGCCGTCAAAATCCCAGAATAGCGTATCGCCGGAAGTCGAGTTGGGCGCAAGGTCAGCCGATAGAAAGTTGGCCAGCGGGTGCTGCACCAGCGCCGCCCTGCCGTTGGCGGGGTTGCAGCCGTTGTTGCTGAAATTTAACCAAAAAGGAACTGTAAAACCGCAGCGGGTAGCCGAGGAGGTCATGCTGATGGCGCCGCTCGTCAGGGCGTTGTTCGTTTTTACCCCAAAATCAAAACCGCTCTGGGCGTCCACGCCGTTGAAGTCCACCACGTAGGCCGCTGGTTGTGTGGTCAGTTCCCAGCAGTCGCCCAAATCCGGCGTGATGGTGTACGTGCCCGCACCTGCGTAGATGCTGTATTCGCCGTTATCATTGGTAAAAACAGCCAGTGCCGAAGGCTCCACTCCGATGGGGAAGCGCCCGGCGAAAGCCTCGCCGGCGTCCAGCGTGCCGTTTTCATTTTCATCAAAAAACACCCTGCCGCTCATGCTCTCGTTGTTGGCGAGGTTCCAGGAGAGGGTCAGCGCATCGGTTGGGAGGTTGGCCCAATACCCTGACCGGACTGAGATGAGGTCAAGGTCGCCGTCCTTGTCGAGGTCGGGCAATTGAACACTGAAAGCGCCGATTGTCGAGTTCGGGATGAGTTGCGGCGCCGCAAAAGTGCCACCGCCCAGCCCCTGAAACCATTGGACACCCGTGTTCATGGCGCCCACGACGAGGTCGAACACACCGTCGAGGTTGATGTCGCCCAGGGCGGGGTCGTTCCACTCCGTGTTGCTGATGTCGAGGTTTTGCTGCGGCCCGAAAAAGCCGTTGCCGAGGTTTATCCACAGGGACAGTTTGAATACCGGAGCCGTCCAATCTACGGCCACCAAGTCGTCCAGTCCGTCCTGGTTGACATCGAGGGCTTCGGCCCAGAGACCGAAAGAAAAACCATTAAAATTGCCTGAAGTGAACTGTCCATTGCCGAGGTACTCGAACCGCTGGATGGCGCCTGGCCCTTTTTTAAACACAAAAATTGCCGGGGGATTGAGTTCGTGGGTTTTTATTGCAACCACTTCTGTGGGTAGGACGAGGCCGGATGCAATGACCTTGCTGGGTGCCAACTCGCCGTTACCGAGGTTTTCAATCCAGTTCAGCGAACCGTCGGGGTTTTGGTTGAAGCTGCCGTTCACCCAGAGGATGTCCAAATCGCCGTCGTTGTCCACATCTGCCACTTTCAGGTCTTCTGTGTCATAAGAGTCAGCCATAACGGGCGTTTGTGGGGTAAAAGTACCGTCGCCATTATTGGCATACCACCCAATGTATCCAATGCTGGTCGGGATAATCGTTGACTCCCCCACGATGTCAGGGAATCCGTCGCCGTTCATATCCGCTGCGGCAATCCGGACAGGTTCGAAATTATACTTCCAGGCCAGCATTTTCGGCGTGGAATACTGCCCGTTCTCGTACCGGTACCAAACAATGGCATCATTAGGAGTGGACGCAACGGCCATATCATCAAAGCCATCCAGGTCAAAATCGGCAAGGGCGATGGAACTGGGAGAGCGCACGCCAACCAACACAAACTCCGGGCCGGCCAGGTTGCCGCCCCCTTGCGAAGCCCGCCAGAAAAGCGTCTCTTTCACATAGGTATAGGGCCAGTACAGCGGGTCGGGCAAGCCGTCGCCGTTGAGGTCGTCTGTTTGCACACAATAAGTATGGACGATGCCTTCGGCAAATTCATTGACAGGCCCGAACTGACCATTTCCGAGGTTTTCAAACCAGCCAATCTGGTCGAGTCCGTAACACCCAACGACATCCAAATCGCCATCGCCGTCCATGTCCGCCAGGGTGACATAAGTGTGAAAACCTAGGCTGGCGAGAGTATCCGGCTGGGCAAAGTTGCCGTTGCCGAGGTTGCGGCACCAGAGCAGTTCGCTGTCCACCGCATACCGGTTGTTGCCCAACACATCGGGCAAGCCATCGCCGTCGAGGTCGCCGGTGGCGATGGAGCGGCAATCCTCAAAGGCCGGGGCCACCAGTTGCTGTGGGCCAAACTGGCCGCCGCCGAGGTTCTCGTACCAGGCCAGTTTGTCGTCACTTTGCGAGGCCGCCAACACATCCGGGTCGCCGTCGCCGTCAAGGTCTTCCGCATGTATGTCAAACAGGTTGACGTGAGCAGTTGAAATGCTCTGGGCCGGGCCGAAATTGCCGCTGCCGTCGTTGGCAAACCAAAGCGCTTCATTTTGCAGTGCGCCCAGCAGGTCGAGGTCGCCATCGCCGTCGAGGTCGGTCAGTTCCACATCCCAGGCATTTACCGGGGCGTCGTGTATCACCACTTTTGGAGCAAACTGTCCACCGCCCTCGCTGCGGTACAGCCCGATGACACCGGATTCATCGCCGTAAACGAGGTCTTCGTCACCGTCTCCGTCCACGTCCGCTGCGGCTAGCTTCCAGAAGCTGAAGGTTCCCTCTAAGATGGAAATGGGCCTGCCGAACACGCCGGGGCTGGTCTGTGGCACCCAAAGCAGGCGGCTTTTGGTGGCGCAAATCACGTCTTTGTCACCGTCGCCGTCCACATCGGAGGAAAGGGAAAAGCGGATGTCGCCGACGGGGTAGAAAAGCTCGGTGGGCGGGGCGAATTGCCCAGAAGCGAGGAAAGCAAGGAGGAGTTGAGGGAAGAGAAGTAAGGTTTTTTTCATTGAAAAGGATTGTTTAGTCAAATGCCAACGGATACCAGGTGCCTTTGCCGACGCCATTTTGTTGCAAACGCAGAAGTACGCATAAAGCCCATTTTTGACAAAAAATTATCCATAAGTACGCATAAATGTAATCATGTCTAAAATCATGGTGATTTTTCAAAATCACCATGATTGAACACCATCCATTCAAAACCGCACCACCACCCTCGCCGCCGAGCCTTCACCGTCCGACACCCGCACGATGAACAAATTGCCGGCAAACGACGAAGGCAGGCCCTTGCTGACTTGCAGCTGTTGCCCTGTTTTTTCTTCAAAAAAAGAATGCAGCACCCGCCCGTCCAGTCCGAGGAAGTCAATTTTAACCCTGCCCCGGAAGTCGTTTTCGAGGGAAATACTGAGTTGTTGTCCGGTGCCCACGGGGTTAGGGAAGACTTTGATTTGGGTTGTTTTAGCCAACTCATTTATTCCAACGGCCAGCCCCCCTTCCAGTACCGTAAAAACCGTCGCTTCACAGCCGTTGGCATCCGTCACGGTGGCTTCGTAAAAACCAGCGGCCAGCCCGGCGATGTCCTGCGTTGTGGCGCCATTGTTCCATGAAAAAGAAAACGGCGCAGTGCCGCCCTGCACGTTTAGGCTGATTTGTCCAGCTTGTTGTCCCAGCGAATCGGGCACAGCGGTCAGCGACACGGCGAAGCAGTTGGAGAGGCTCCATAGTTCCCGCCCCCGCCAGCCGTCGTCAGCGATGAAATAGAGGCGGTTGTTTATTACCTGCAGGCCGGATGGGTTGGCATTCCCTGCGCCGGGGTTGATGTCGGCGTAGAGGCGCACCTGTGCAGTAACCGGGTCGTACTCGAACAGTTCCCTGCCATGCTCCAGGGTGGCGCCGGCGAAGTAGAGCTTGCCATCGAAGACCGTCATTTCCCCCGTGGCGACCAGGCCGTAGGGGGTCAGGTCGAGTGCCAGTTCACAGGTTGCGGTAGCGGGGTCGAGCCAGAAGAGCGAATCAGACTCGTAATATTCCGGGTTGAACCAATACTTGCCCTCGAACAATACAGGGTTTTTGAAATAAATCCGGGAATAACCTTGCGGCAGCACATCGTTGTATGTGCCCGTGGCAGGGTCAAACAGCCGGATAAAACCACTAAAGAACAAACTGGGATTGTAGGCCGGGAATGCAATTTTATCCCCCAGCAAATACATACTGTAAGGGTAAGAGGATTGGAGGATGCTATCGTTGGCTATTTCCGTGTAGCCTCCATTCACCAGGTCGAAAGCATAAAGATGGTCGCCAAATTCCCCATTCAGGCCGCCATCGAAATACAGCTTGTCCTGAAAAATAAACTGCATATTCCCAGTCGTCTGCTCCATGCCCGGCACATAATCAAGGGTTTGCGAAGCAGGGTCAAATCGAAAGAACTGAGTGAATACAAAGTCTTTCCAGGTGTTGAAATACAGCAGTCCGTTGTGGGCAGTCATATTTCGCAAATAAGGAAGAGTTCCCTGCAAGCTGATGGTGGGCTGTATGTTGCCGTGCCAGGTGAGCGTGTCGTCGCCGGTCTGGTAGCTCACCAGTTGGCGGAACTCGTTGCCCCGTTGTGCGCCGGAGAAGTACATCCGCCCGTCCAGCACTTCTGCCTGATGCTTGATGACGGGGCGGTCTTCCATCGGTAATTGCTCCGAGATATTTTCAAAATGCCCATCCGACAGGTCTTTTGCCCAAATTTCATTGTTCACGTTGTTGGAGAAACTGGTACTTAAATACATCCGCCCATCGAATAGCTGCAAATCCGGGTCCTCGTAAAGGGAGAAACCATTTGCATTGCCTTTGTTGATGTCGGCTACGAGGCTGACAGTATTGCTTGATGGGGAGTATTTGAAAACTTCGTTTTGCTGACCGTCATTGGCTGTTCCAAAATAGGCGTCGCCCTGTCGCATGAGGCTGCTCAATGCCGGATATGGGGAAAGAAACCCGGTGTTCAGTTCGGCTTGGGCAGCACTGGCATTGTACTGATACACCCCCAGTATGCCGATGCTTGGGTCATTCCCAATGAACCAAACCTGGTTGTCCATGATTTTAAAATCGCCAAGGTAGGGCGGCATTCCGCCTGTATTTGACTCGTCTATCTCCGTCAACTGGCCGTTGGATGGGTCGTAAATTTCGATGCCTCTCCCACTGACTTTCTGAAACCAGAGCTTTTCGTCCAAACAAACAAAATCGTCATGCCCAAACATGGACGGGCTGTAAATCAATACGCAAGAATCAGCGCCGGGGTCGTAGTAGTGCCAGCGTTTTTTGAAGCCGTGTTCCAGGAAAAAAAACAGCTTGCCGCCACACACCACTGACGACATAACCTCCCATTCCTGGCCGTCGAACTGGGTCGGTTCCTGGATGATTCCACCCGTTTGGTTGTCGTAGCTCCAGAGGCGAAATTCTCCGTCCTCATGGTAGGCTTGAAAGTAGAGTCGCCCGTCGAAAGAGGTTTTGCGCCTCGGTTGAAACCAGACTGGATGCCCGTTGGCAGGTGTAGGGATTTCTGTGAAAACGCTGCTCGCTGCGTCGAATTTCCAGAGGTTCAACTGCCCGTTGTACCTGCCCGTCAGCCAGAGCTGGCCGTTGTGGACCACCATATTGCTTTGGCAATCGTCGTCAAAAACAAAGGGCGCCCCAGCCTCCACCACCTCCCACTGCGCCGGGTTAAAAAAGAACAAGCGCCTCACGCCGTCGTCCGTTGTGGCAGTAAAATAGACCTTTCCTTCGTAGGCGGTCATGTCTGCCGGGTCGGAACTGCCTCCTTGTTTGCGCAAGTCCGTGAGGCGGGTGGCCTGCTCTGTGGCCGGGTCAAACTGCCAAAGCTCGTAGCCGAAGTAGCCGTCGTTGGCGGAGCAATAGGCTTTGCCGCCAATTTCCACCCATCCCCTTATCCCGGAGAGGGCGGGAGCAAGGTTGAAGTCACGCTCGAATTTTATCTGGGCAACGGCGGTCAAGTGCAATAAAACAAAGCATACAAATGCTGGGAAGTATTTTTTGGTGAACATACAACGTCATTAAATTAAGGATAAAATAGGAACAAAAAGCCCATAGCAATCGGGGCAGCACCTCATAAGTTGCCATGCACAGGGCTTTCCTATAAAAAAAGGGAGCAAGGGCAAAAGCCGTAATTTTGAGTTTTCCGAACCAAAACTAAACGGCAATGACACCTCACACCCAAGTACAAAGCAAAACATTTTTTGAACATCTACAAAACACACCCGGCTTGGATTTACGGGACAAGCGTGGCAAGCGACACCCAATGGCGGTCGTTTTATTGGAATTCACCCTTGCCCACGATGAATCGGGGCAGGCTTTGTTGTGCAATCGAGATGGATGCCTTTCCAGCATACACCGCCACATCGTGAACCACCACGGGCGGGTAATGGAGGAAGTGAAGCTGTCGCTTGAGAAGGCAGTGTCCCGCTCTCAACTGCCGGTAGTGCTTTGCAAAGTGTCCCTTCCAGTGTTCGAGGACCTGGTGTTCAAGTTCTACGGCATCGAGCTGAAGGATGAGGAAAAGCAGTGGTTTGCTGCCGACGGCAAAGAGCTGCGGGGCAGTATCGCCAAAGGCGGCACACGAGGGGAGGTGGTCGTGCTGGCAGTGAGGCACAGCGACCGGGTGGTGGTTGGGCAAGAACACCACAACGGCATGAAAGAGAGCGAAATCCCCTCGGTACGTATCCTGCTCGACGAGCGTGGGCTCTTAGGGCAAAAAGTGAGCAAGGACGCCCTTCATCTCAATCCCGACACATTGCAAGCGGTGCAGGAGGCTGGGGGGCGCCTACCTGGTGGGGCTCAAAGGCAACCAAGCGGAAATGTTGGTGGAAATGGAGTGCTGTGCCAAACTTCTGCGAGCACAACACAAAGACAGGAACTGCGACAAGGGCCATGGCCGGCTGGACATACGCCACTACCAATGCTACGATGTGCGGGGAGCATATTTTGACAAACGCTGGGATGAATGCGGCATCACCACGCTGGTCAAAGCAGAACGGATACGGATTGAAATAAAGACCGGCAGGCAAAGCGAAGAAACCGCTCTTTACCTGTGCAATGAAAACCCACAAAACCTGGCCCAAGCCAAAGGGCTGTTTAATGCGGCAAGAAACCACTGGTCAGTGGAAGCCGCAAACCAAGTGCGAGACAGAAGTCTGAGAGAGGATTAGCTTAGGACAAAAAAAAGAAGTTTCTAAAATGGCATCTGCCCTTAGAACACTGGCAGTCAACCTTTTAGCAAAAGATAGGCCCCCAAACATCAAAGCTCATCTGGAGAATTTCGCAGACGATTTTGATTCGCTGCTCCTTTGGCTAAAGCGTGTCAATTTTTTATAGGAAAGCCCTGTTGCCATGCAACAGGGGGATGAGAATGCTGATTATTAGCGCATGTTTGGGATTTTAAAAGCCCCAAAACGGGAGTCAGTTAGTAGCTTGCGGATTCACCAAAATCGTAAGCAATGTCAACACAATTTGAAAACCTTACCGACTCACAGTGGCAAGTTATGGAAAATATCTTGCCCACCAAACGAAAGCGGAAACTTGACATCCGAACGGTTGTAAACGCCATTTTCTGGATTCTCAGGGTAGGCGGCCAGTGGCGAAACCTTGACAGCAGGTTTCCAAAATGGACGGCAGTTTACTACTACTATTACAAGTGGACACATGACGGCACATTTGAAAAAATGAACGCCTACTTGAACGAAATCGAGCGGGAACGTCAAGAACGAGCGGCTACTCCAAGCTTGACATGCGTTGATAGTCAATCAGTTAAGCTATCCCCGATGATATTTGAGGATAGGGGGACAGATGGTGGAAAAAAAGTGAACGGACGAAAGCGGCAGGTCATGGTGGATACCTTGGGGCTTGTCTGGGTGGTGTTCGTCCATGCCGCCAACCTGTCCGATACTGTCATGGGCTGCAAACTTTTTGAAAGGGCCAAGGCCCGTTTGGTACGCCTCCAAAAGATATTGGTTGACGGTGGCTATAAAGGCACTTTTGTGGAGGAGGCGCTGAAGGAACTCAAAGCCGAGGTAGAAATTTCGTCCCGCCCACCTACTGAAAAAGGATTTGTCCCCATCAGAAAAAGATGGGTCAGTGAAAGGACGTTTGGCTGGTTTAATTTCTTCAGGAGATTATGCAAGGACTATGAACACACAACGAAAAGTGCCGAATCCATGATATTGTTGGCCAATTGCGCTATAATCTTAAACAGCATTAAATGATTACAGCATTAAATTTTCCAACATGCTCTTAGGCGCTGCATCGGAGCAGTATCTTTGTAGAACTTAGCATTTACCATGTTTCCCGATCCATCGGAGCGGTATCCCGTATCAGATAGCGTTCCGATGGAACGCTATTGGGCATTTTATACGCATTTCTACAAAGATAGAAGTCCTACGACTTGATTATGAGGTATTTATTGCCATAATTCACGTTAGAACAAAAAAGTGCTTCTATTTATAAAGCCCTTTAGAACAAAGATAAAATTAAACCACCAAACAAAAAATGTCGGCATGAAATCTTCACGCCGACATTCCTCAACAACTTAGCTTTCGCCCGTCACTAAAACTCTATCTTGTAACTCAAGTTTGGAATTACAACAGATTCCAAATCCTTGTCTATGCTATGGTTGATTAGGTTGTATTGGTATCCTTTAAAGTCAGGCTGTCCTGTTACGTTCAAAATTTTCAAGGCAATTTCACGGGAGCTTTTCTTCTTGTTGGTTTTAAAGCTGACCGTAAAATGCACATTTAGCGTAGGGTCTGCCTGCAGGCTGAATGCGTTTGATTCATCGAAAACAATATCTTTTGCATTTTGTGAAGCTTCCTCGTCCACCGGAGAAAACCTTGCACCACCTTGGTAAGAAAGTCGAGCATTCAAACTTAAGGTATTTTGGTTGTTTTTTCCAATTTGCCATTCTTTTCCGGCTAAAACATTGAACACATAATTCCGGTTAAACCTGGTATTGCGCCAAACATCGTCCCCACCTTTGAATTCCGAATTAAACAACGATGCCGTAAACAAATAATAATAGCCCTTGGAAATATACTTTTCCAGCGTGATGTCAACGCCATAATTCCTGCCCTCGCCCGTATTTTGCAGTTTTTCTCTAAAAAACAAATTATTTTGAAGGTTGATAAAAGAGAAAGAACTATCGGCAATAACTGGCACGGAGAACAGTTTTTGGTAGTAGGTCTCTATTTTAAAATGAATTAATTCGGTAATATTCTTATCATAGCTCAGCACAAAATGGTGGGCCTTTGTAAAATCAAGGTCTTTATTTACTGCCGTTTCACCCGTTAAAAGCGAATTGTTGAAATAGTAATTCAACTTCTCCAAGCGGCTGTGCAAGCCATAAGCCACACCGATTGATTGGTTTTTGCTTAATTGTTGACGAAATCCAAGCCTTGGTTCAATCGTATAATGGTTGTTCAAAGTAAATACTTGACTATTGATACCAATATTCATCAATAGTTTACTGGTGAGATTAATGGAAGAACTGCTATAACCCGAAATCACCGAACTAAATCCGCTTGCATTGACAATTTCCTCCGGTACACTGCCCGCTGCCAAAGCATTGTTCAAAAATATATCATACTTCATGCCCGTAAGCAATATCCCCGTTTTGTTCGTGTGATTGGCACTGAATTTCTTGTTCAGGAAAGAGGACAAGACAAAATTCCAATTTGTGTTTTCAATTTTACTTTTCGGGGCCAAAGTAAACTCCTCGTTAAGCGCTTTGGTTGTCCAATTCGTGTTAGTAACCGTTGTTGCCAAGGTTGTTTTAAGATAAGCGCTGTTCTTGAAAAAATACTTGTGGGTAATGCCTGTAGCACCCGTGCGCTGTTTTATATCATTGCGTTCAATATCATCCAAATAAACCCATTTGGTGCTATCAGTTTTAACTTTTGAGGAAGCCCCATCCGTCATACCGATGCCCCATACGGAGATGATTCCCGCTTTTTTTGTAGGAAAATTCAATTTAAAGGAAAGGTCATTGTATTTTAGGCTGCCAGCATCCTCTGGTAACAATGGTGCCAATAAAGCAAAGGTAGAATAACGGGTATTATAAAGATAAGAAGCTTTGCCCCCTTTCTTGAAAGGCCCTTCAGCGGAAGATTCCAATCCAATCAGACTAGCCTGAAAGGTGCGCTCCTTCTTTTCATTATTCCCATTTCTCAAGGCAATATCAAATACGCCCGATAATGCATTATTATATTCTGCTGGAAATGCGCTCGTAAAGAAATCGGAATTCGCCAGCATTTGACTGCTTAATGCTGTAAAAGTTCCCCCACCCAATGCATTTAGGTCGCCAAAATGGTTGGGGTTTGGTATTTCCACCCCTTCCATTTTCCATTGTAGGAATTTAGGTGCATTTCCCCTTACAATGATGCCATTATCGCTGGTATTGCTTGCCACCCCGGCGGATGATGACGCTAATCGGGCAGGGTCGTCAAAGCCGCCCGCATAGCGTTTTGCTTCTTCCACACTCAGCATTTTGGCACTTACCGTGGCCATTGAATTCAATGGTTGCTCTTTGTTTACACGAGGTTTTACCACCACTTCGCCTAGCATGGTTGCACTTTCTTTTAATTGAATGGTCAATAAAGTTTGTTTTGCAGAAATAACCGTTACTTCCCGAATTATGGCAGGCTCATAGCCAACAAAACTAACCTGTATATCATACCTGCCGACTGGCACATTTGGGATTTCAAAAGCCCCAGATAGGTCGGTTGTGGTGCCAAGCAACGGGTCTGTATTGAGCACGACCACAGAGGCAAACGGTAAGGGAACATTGGAAGCATCATCCACGACCGTCCCACGAATGGGTTGGGTAAGTTGGGCAAATGCATGTGATACAATAAATACAAAGATTGAGAATAAGACATTACGTAACATGATTTTGAATTTAGAAATTAAGAAAGCACAAAAGTCTTCCCAATCCTAAATCCCTACAATACTGATTTATCAGTACGCCATGTCCAAAAGCCCGTATTTTGAAGCAAACATTACCGCTTCAAAGGAATTATTCGCCCCTAATTTCTCCAAGAATCTTTGCCGATGTGTATTCACCGTATGTACACTGATGGCTAATTTATTGGAAATTTCCTTGCTTAGCAAACCCTCTTTCACCAACCTCAAAATCTCTATTTCCCTTTTTGTCAATTCAAATTTTACATGTTGGGGAACTTCCATCGGGATGATTTTCCCCGTTCTGAAATTTAACAATTGGCTTTTGCTTCCCTCCATTTCTTCCTGGTTTGGGGAAACATCCACAATCATCAGCAGAAGCCATAACTGCCCTTTATTATCCAATTCCAATACTTGGTGCTGCTCAATTAACCGGATATATTGGCCATGTGCATTCAACATCCTGTATTCATTGATAACTTTATGGTTCAATTTTTCATCGCTTGAAAAATTGTTGAATAATTTCAGGACTGAAACACCACTTATGCTCAATTTCAACGCATCTTCGGGGTGAATTTTGCTGGCAAAAAACTGTTGCCCAGTCTCTTTATAATCGGACGGCTCATAACCCAAAAGTCCACCGAAATTCGAGGAATAATGAATAACCTGTCTTTTACAAAAATCAAATATGCCAGTGCCGGAATTGCCAATATTAGATAGGGTTTGTAATACTTCTGAGTGTTTTTTTACGACCGAATAGTCTAATTTCTCTTCGTCAAAATGGAATAGACTTAGGTATTTGAAATAGATTTCTTCAATGCTGTTATTTTCTGTCATCTGATTATGAATTGTTGTTTACATCCCGCTTCCGACTTTCACAAAGATACCGTTTCCACTTAAATCTCGTAAAAATAAAAATGAAAAACAAGCCTGTCCGCCCATCATTCACAACTTTACCTATACCAATTCTAATTCCCCTTGGTTCTATTTGTAAATAATGCAAGCCCTAAAGCTTACATCAAAGGAGCAATAATTGAACAGCATTCCCCCAACCGTTCAAAAATCATCTCCATTTTTGAAATTTATCACCGTTTAAATATCGGGAAAAAACGAATCTTGCACCGAACTTCAAAACCAACCTCGTTCCAAATCCACCCTAAATTCGGGAATTTATGAAACATTCACTGCTACTCAAATATGTCCTTCCGTTTCTACAATGGTATGCGCTGATGATATTGGTTACCATCGGCATTGATTACCTGCTCCATCATTATGAATTGGCTTGGGTAGGGCGATTTAGGCTATGTCGGTACCTTTCTCGTGCTTATTTCCTTTGTTTATTCATTGAGAAAGCGCAGGATAATCGAATCAGGTTCGCCCAAAAAATTGCTGATGATGCACGAATACCTGGCATGGGGCGGTTCGGTATTGTTGCTCGTTCATGCGGGAGTCCATCTCAACGCCGTATTGCCGTGGCTGGCCGTATCCATGCTGCTGATAAATGTAGCGAGTGGCCTCGTTGGAAAATTCCTACTCAAGCGGTCCATGGAAAGCTTAAAAACAAGCAGGCAAAGCTTGTCGGACACGGGAATGGAAAAAGAAGCCGTGGACAAAAAACTATTTCTCGATTCCGTTATGGTAGATGCCATGAAACAATGGCGCACGATACATCTACCGATAGCCTTTATATTTGGCTTGTTTTCACTCCTTCATATCATCACCGTATTTATTTTTAGCAAATGAGAAACCTAATCATCACTGGAATCATAGGGGCAGCCGTTTTCATTTTTTTAATGGTGCTATATCCGCATGTATTAATCAGTCCCGGTGAAATGTCGCAGGGGCATCAAGATATAAAACAGCAATGTTTCTCGTGCCACCAAGCTTTTGGAGGAATTGATAACAACAAGTGCATTGCTTGCCATGCCTTGGCGGATATCGGCAAGGATTCGTTGGGCACCGCCACAGGTTCCGTTAGCATGGGCGAACAGGTTTTGTTTCACAAAAACCTCGATAAATATGCCTGTACCACCTGCCATACCGACCACGCTGGCCTGAACCCTGCCTCAGCCATGAAAGGTTTTGAACATGAACTGCTGCCGAAAACTATCTCAAATGATTGCATTGCCTGTCACCAAAAACCAGTGGACAAACTCCACCAACAATTGACGGATGCTTGCGCAAAATGCCATACCACCAAGGCTTGGGAACTGGAGACTGCTTTTAACCATGATATGGTGCAACCCACCGAAAGAGATAATTGCTTGGGCTGCCACCAAAAACAAGTAGATAAACTGCACCAACAATTGACAGATGCTTGCGCAAAATGCCATACTACCACTGCATGGAAATCGGAAATTGCTTTCAACCATGATATGGTACAGCCTGCCACCAGAGACAATTGCGTGGGCTGCCATGAAGCCCCTACCGATGCCTTTCACCGCACGGTAAATAACGACTGTGCAAAATGCCATAGTAGCGATAAATGGGTTCCTTCCACGTTTGACCATACTGCCTATTTCAGGCTGGATGACGACCACAATGCCAAATGCGCTACTTGCCATGTGAACAATAATTACAACGCATATACCTGTTATGGCTGCCATGAACATACGGCGAGCAATATCCTTCAAGAACACCGGGAGGAAGGCATTACCAATTTAAACAACTGCGTATCCTGCCACAAGAGCAGCAGTGAACGGGAAGGAGGAGAAGGCGGCAGAGAGAGTGGCCGAAAAGGGGGCGATGATGATTGATTGGTCATATTCTTGCAGGTTTGCAAGAATTTATGGGCTCGATTTTGCTGGGATATACTTTAAAACAACTAGGGAGATAGGACACAGATGGAACGGATTAAACAGATTAACGCTGATTATAGCTGTGTAAATCGGGTGTATTTCAAAGTGTCGCAGCCGTCCGCATTACCCCTGACCCCTAAAGGGGAACCATAGCAGCAAATTGATGGGTTTGGTTCCCCTTTAGGGGTCAGGGATAATGTCACGAGCGACATTTTGAAATGCACCCGTGTAAATCTGTTTATAGATTAACGTATTTATAGCTGATAGCAGCCCTTTTTGAGAGGCGGGGTTATCGAACCCCGCCTCTCAAAGGTGACTGCGAATTCGCAATATCCGCTCATCAATTTCAAATGCGACTATCATTAACGCTAATTATAACTGTGTAAATCCGTTTAATCCGTTCCATCTGTGTCCTATCAAATTCATGATATGGACAGCATTTCCCAATAAACCAATGCTTAACCGCATTTTACTTTGCCCGCATTTTATTCCCCTTCGCTTCATGGGTAACCTCGGCAAGCCCCAAAGCTTCCATTAAAGGTGGGATGTACATGCCAAAACGCCCACGAAGCCCTTTCTTGAGGCCATACCAGCCACCGACAGGATTGTTTTCGGAACGTCCCCAAGCTTCTACCGTTCCTTCTTTTGCGCGTTTTTGCTCGTCGGCGCTGCCAAGTTCCATCCAGTCGCCGTGTTCTTTTATACTCTGCGCTAATAGGTTTTGTGCAAATCAAAATCTAGTAAAATTTACAAAATCTCAGCAAACACTCACAGTTTGTAGTTTTTTCCAAAATTCAAAATGCACAAAACCTATTAGTGCGCAGTATAGCATTGCATGAAGGTCAGTAAGGCAAGCTATATTGTAGTGCAAAACCGTTTTGCCAACAGTGCAGACCAATATTTCCTTGCCGTCTTTTTCATCCACGTGCATCGTATATTCAGAGGACAATGGTGGTGTCTTCAAAACCATAGGGCTTTCTTTCGTTCCGATTTTACTTTTCATTTTATCTTATTTTGAGTTAAAAATTTCATTGAATAAGTGATATTAATGATTCTCATGTTTTACTTGCTTTAAATTGGACGATTTCGCAAAACAAAAATCCTAAAATTCATGGCAACACGCAGATAGACTAAAAATGTGCTTCTATTTAAAAAGCCCTTTAGAACAAAGGTAAAATTAAACCACCAAACAAAAAAAATGTCGGCATGAAACCCCATGCCGACACCCCCAATACCCCAATAACTCAATTCTCCGTCGCTTCCGCCCCCGTCACCTCATATTCCGCCGTCAGCGCACCGACGTTGCGGACGATGAGCATGGTATTCGTAGCACTCCAGCCCATCTCGCCAGCCGTGGTTTCCGTCGTCTCGCCGGGCAGGACGATGGCCTTGTTCGGACTGTCCGTAGCAGATGCAGATGCCGCAAAAAAGCAGTGCAATTCCCCGCCGCCGCCGCTGTTGGCGAAGATGAAATTGGTGCCGATACTGAGCGTGAACTTCTTCGGAATCACCAAAACGGCGCTGGTTTCCATATCCAATATACCATTTTGGGTAAAGGAACTATCGCTATCCGTACCGGGGCGGCGGATGAGCGTAAGGTCGAAGAAACGCTCGCCCTGCGTTGGGTTCTCGAAGTATTTCACCATCAGCGAAGCCATATTCTTAAAGAGCGCATTGGCCAGCACGATGCGTTGCTTTTCCAATTCATTCACCCTTTTTTCTTCAATTTGCATCGCTTGTTTTTGCTCATCCCGTACCCTGACCAATACCAAATATTTTTCCTCCACATCCTTCTTTACATCATTCAGGTCGGGATATGCGGCCATGGTAGCTGCCAACGTATTGACGGCAATAATGCGCTCCTCATAACTCAATACTTGAAATGGCGTTCTTCGCTTTGGAAATATAGCCTTATCCGTTGGGGAATCAACGGGGAAGAAATTATGCACCTTGCCCTCCCATGATTTAATCCAATCACTGCCCAATAATTTAAAGGTATCCGTTAAAATAAGGGTCAAGCTGACACGGGTATTGAATGCCGTCTGCCATGCTGAAAACAGGCTGCGATATACCAATAGCAAGGGATTAAAAAAAGTCCATAAGGTCAGAATATCCTCGTCTCCCTTGTCGCCGTTCAAGCGGGAATCATGGTCGTTGCCAATCTTCAGCATTTTGCGGAATGCCTTTCTGGTAATGATTTCGAAGGTGTTGGAGAAATAAATCCAAATGCGTTTCATCTTGGTTGATTTTAAAAAGGTGAACTAGAAGCATACCAAGTGCAAATGACATAACATGCTTAGCCAGTTAAAGCCCCATGTCATAACTTCGAAATTGAATTAAAGCGCCTGCCTAGACTACATCCCCCCTTCCCCCCTTCAAAGGGGGAATTAGTCTCTGCTAAATTGCTCAAGGTATGCAATATAGCAGGCATAAATTCCCCCTTTGAAGGGGGTTAGGGGGATGTCCGTGCCGGACGCAGTTATTCAAATTAATGACAGGGGCAAAGCCTCTGCTAAACCCTGATAGAACCGTTGAACTTGTTATGCCCCCCTAAGACTGAATTGTGAAAACCTTTGCAATAGTCTTTAGACTATAGATTTTAGACATTAGATGGTACATGCAAGCCATCTAGTATCTATGGTCTAATGTCTATCATCTAACGTCAAAAGAATCCCGTAGTAGTTAGTTTAGCGTTCAATTGAACAAAAAATTGTTGCGTTATATTCTCAAAAACGGCATTTCAAATCCGGTGTTGCATGTTTTGAAGCTTTTTTTTCATTTTTTTTCGTTGTAAGAAAATAAGATTTATTCAGAATTATATTCTATATAAAAGTCAAAAACAATCATGCGACACTGTATGCTCGAACATGCAGTGTCACAGGGTTTCTGTGACGCAATAATCTTTAAAAAATGAGGCCGCAGAATCTCTGTGGGTCTATCTGCAAGAACAGGTAGCTCCGCAGGATTCCTGTGACGGCATTTACACTTGTTTCTGCTGTTGAAAATTTCCTGTGGAGGAGTTTCCTGGAAAAACTGGCGGTGGGGCAGTTCTATACTCCTCGCTAATAGGTTTTGTGCAAACATGAACATATAAAAATTTGGGCAAGCAAGGTATTTTTGAGTTGACTAAAACTTAAAACACCTATGCTCACCCTCAACATCAGCAAGGCCGACATTGAGTTGGCAAATTA
>JBGSWN010000132.1:0-1774 GCA_041752395.1 Saprospiraceae bacterium
GACGCCTTGGCCATTGCTGCTACGATTTTGGTTGGCCCAAGAATAGGTGTAGCTAACATTGCCACGGTATTCCTCGGCAATTTGGAATTGCTCAGCCTGCAAGTCTTTAACATTCAGCCATTTGCGGCGCAAAACTTTTCCATCCCTCTCAATTTCGAGGAGTACATTCAATGATTTCTCCGTTGTTCCAAACCATAAGTTGGCTGTTTCTCCCGGTTCAAAAGCATTTGCAGTACCACCACCTTGTTTGGTAACAAAATGCTGGGCAACAGTAGGTTCAGGCAGTTTCTTTTCGGACAAATCATAGCCACCGAAGTATTTTTTCAGCTCGATTTTCTCCCCAAACTTATCCTGTGTGGTCAAGGTCAGCACATACCAACCAGCCGTCATTTTTGTTTTTGGTAAAAGGACTTCCTTCGACTTTTCAGTGTCCCATTTTTCTTCGAAAATGGCTCGTTCAACTGGCCAGTTTTGCGGTTCGTTTTCATTGCCGAAGGCAAACAGCGGAAACGCTTTTTTGAATTCTGTCTCCGTCAAAACCTGTCGGTCGGGCTGCTCCCAGTATCGGTCGAGGTAGGCATTGTTAGGGGAGCGTAAAAGCTCCAATTTCAAATTACCCTTTGCTGCCTCGAACTGCCCACTCAGGTTTTGCGTGAGCAGGTCGAATTTTTTCAAGGAATCCAAGTCCAGACTGTTGTTCTCCAAGCCCAAGCCATTGGCGGTCACGTCCACTTTCATGGAAATATAACCCACAGAAACAGAAGTTTCGTTGCTCTGTGTTTCGCCCGTGATGTCCGTTACATCGGCGTAAACCGTGTAGTAAAATTCAGGTTTTTGTTCCTTCGAAATGCTGCGGTCAGGTAGGGCGGTGAACTTGATGTCAAACTTTCCCTCGGCATCAGTCATGGCCTCGCCGTTTTTGATTTCCATGGTTTCACCCCGCACAGGGTACCAGCGGAAATACCACCAAGGCAACCAAGGGTAGCGCACTTCCCGGACGACCCGGTAGCTCACTTTTGCACCGTCAATATTGTTGCCAGCGTAAGCGATGGCCTTACCCTGCACACTCACTTCCTCGTTCAGTCGGTAGCTGCCTTTCACTGGCTCGAAGCTAACCTCGAACTTAGGCCGTTTGTATTCCTCCACCCTGAAGGACTGGGATTGCCCGCCAATGGTGGACTGGATTTGCATTTGCCCCAAAAGTCCGCCACGGGGTGCTGTGAACTGCCCACTGAAAGTGCCGTAATCGTTCGTCCGCAATTTCAAATCGCTGACTTTCTGGTAGTTGGCATCGAGGAAAGTGACGGTCACTTCCTTGTTTTTGATGATGGTCGGCATCCGTTTTTCATCGAAATACAGGCCGATACCTTTAAAAAAGACTGTCTGGCCGGGGCGATAAATGGCCCGGTCGAGGAAGAACTGTGTGCTTTCGTATGGTCGAGGATTGTTGCGGTAATTATTTACGTAAAAATTGGCGTCGGTGTCCAAGGTGTCCTTGCCAGTGCACAGCACGAGCTTGAAATTGCGCTCATCCTTGTCCGTTACATCAATGTTTACAAAGCCATCGGAATTGGTTTCTTGCACACCTTTCTTTTTCCAATCATAGCGGCGGCTTATCGGGTTGTATTTATTGACGAAGACTTCCACTCTCACGCCCTTCAAAGGCTGGCCATTCTCCCGATCAAAAACCACAGCGTTGGACAAGCCATTTTCGCCCTGCCGCTGCCAAAGTCCAAGCTTTGAAACGTGCGAGTTGGCGTAGGAAACGGCGTTG
>JBGSWN010000133.1:0-53000 GCA_041752395.1 Saprospiraceae bacterium
ATGTTGGTGGCTTTAGCGAGGGGGATCACCTCTTCCCATTCCGAACAGAGCAGTTAAGCCCCTCTGCGCCGATGGTACTGGCCCTAAAGGCCGGGAGAGTAGGTCGCCGCCAACTCTTTTTTCTTTTTTTGAACAGCCCGATGGAAATCATTCTATCGGGCTGTTCTTGTTTGGGGACTATCATAACAGCGCAATCCAATCAGCATGAAGAAGGATATCAGCTTAATTTTAAGACTTGAGATTATTTGGTGGGTGATTACTGCCATTTTGTTGATAGCTCTAATTTATCCAATCTATTCGAACAACATAAATTTCCCCTTTTTAACCGCCAATATTGTTTTCGTGTTGGCGTTCGTAACACTAACCCGCTATATTTTCCTCCTCAAGCACACACCGCTACGTCATCTTCAATGGCTTAAAGTTGTTCTCTTAGTGCTTTGTATTCCTTTGGCCATCTATATTATTCAAGAATTGCATGCCTTTGAAAGATTTGCTGATGAAATCGGCATCCAAGCGCTCTTTTCTGAGCTGCCTGAAAGTAGTCAGGATAAATTAGTGGAGTACACCAAGGCCGAATTTCTATTCTTCGGAATTGGAGGCCTAATCGCTACAGTCATTTTCCCTTTTCGTATGCTTGTTTCCTTCTGGAGGACGTACAATTTGGGAACTACTTAGTGCTTTTCAGCCTTACAGTATTCGCTTTAGCCATTCCAATTGTTAATAAATATTGACCAAGTAAGTAAGTCACCATGATAGCGAGTCCGCTAGTAACTTCGTTTATTGCTGGATACTTGAACTTATGCAGCGCAATAATCAAGTCTGAAACTACAAACAATACTGCCCCGCCAAATAGCGGCTTAAAAATTTCATTCGATACCCGATTTTTCATGTTGAAACAGAAAGCAGCCATGCCAACAATCACTGTGGCATAAACCGCCACGGGGATTTGGAAATCTCCAAGATTGTCCCACAAAACCCAAATAACGCTGGCAAGTATTACCAAAAAAGGAAGCAATAGCCATTTGTTTCTCCAGATAGTGCCAGATTTGAAAGCAGGAAATTTTGAGAAAGAGGTAATATAATTGAGGTGCGTAAACAAGAAGCTGCCCAACCCCAGTAAAAAGAAAAGCTCTCCTTTGACCTTGACAAACATCAGTAGTGTGTCGCCGATTACAGAAAACAATAGACCAATCAAGAAAAACCGGGATGATGGAAAGGGATTCCCTCGGGTTTGTATGTAGAACCAAATAGCAAGGAAAGAGACGAGCAAAGGTTTCGTTGCAAAATTCAAGACTTCCGAAACCGAAATAATGGCTAATAAATTGACAATTGAGAAGAAAAAAAACAAAACTAAAAGGGTTCGAGAAGTCAATTTCATTTTTGCAAAATATTGATAACCAATAAATTAACTAGTTTGGTGACTAAGCTCATCTTCAATTTTGGTAATGATGCCAATCGCATTTTCGTAAGTCGTTTGCATAGATGCTTGATTGTCCATGCCAGCAAACAAGGCGACCTCACAAGTCTGCACCACCTTCACAAAGCCTTCCACGGTTTCTGCGTTAATGTTGAGTGATAGAAGCGTTTCGCGCACATTTTCCTTTGAAAATTGAGAAAGCGGCAGCCCCGTTTTATCGCAAACATACCCAAGGTAAGCCTTGGAGACTTCGTCATAAAACGTGCGGCCATTACCTAACTGGAGCTGCTGCTGAGCAATGGCCAACCGCTTTTGGGCTTCCCGCCCTGCATGTTGAACCTTCTTGATATTCGGGTCAATGGCAGCTAATGCTTGCTGCTTTTTGCGGTAGAAAAGCAAGAAGCAATATCCAATAAGCGGAATTGCTGCAAGCAAAAAGAATAAAACTGAACCAACAAAAGGGCTGGAGTCTTTGGTAAAATTGGCTGTAGATTTTATGGGCAAGATATCCTTCAAGCTACTTTTGCTATTAGTTTCAATTGACTCCCGTTTTCGCCCACTACCTGCTTTTATTTCCACTGGAAATGGCCCAATTGCGAAATTTTCGTAGGCGTTCTTTTCAATATTAAAATAGCTTATCGCTGGTTTGATGGAATAATTTCCAGGAAATTTGGGCAAAATCACGTACTCAAACCGCTTTTCGCTCAGAATTTCTCCCCGCACTTCATCGCTTTTGTCAGCAACCACTTTTGGTGGATAAACTTCAAAGGAATCTGATAAAACCAAAGTAGGAGGTTGCAAACGCTTCGTATCACCATTGCCAGTAAGTATGAGGCTCAAAGTAATTGCATCGTCGGTTGTGGCAGTTTTCTTATCAATACCCGCCTGTATTTCATAATTGCCTACTGCGCCACAAAAATCATCAGCAGCGCCATCTGGCAACGGACTTACATTTATGTTCACTGCTTCAGTGGTATAAAAAACAGGTTTTACACTTCTACTGAAGAAAAACCCCGTCCTATTATTTTCATCCACAACTGCCAATTGAATCCTGAACGGGTCAACCGTCAGCTTGCCAGTTTTTTGGGGAAACAGTGCGATGCGCCGGAGAATTTTCGTTGCATACTGCTGCCCATTCACCACTTCCTGCACCGTATTTGAATTGAACCGGCGAAGCTCAAGCGCATAAAAACCATCGTATGTGGGGTCTTCCGGAATGTCGTAACCATCTATGCCTACTCTTGTATAAAGTTTGAAATCTAAAAGTACCTGTTCACCAATATAAGCCTGTTTCTTGTTGGGCTCAACACGGACGAAAAACTGCCCGTCAGAACTTACGCCTGGTTTGGAAACTGCCTTCACTACTTCCACCTCTATCGGTTCTGAGCGCATTAGCTTCCCATTTGCCTTCACCGATGCGCTGCCAATGATGAACTTTCCTGTTTTCGTAGGCTGTAGGGTATAGCCAAACCCCATGTCTCGGCTCACATTTCCATTGACGATATTCATCGAGCTGGACATATTGGGGCCAGCCAAGACTACAAAATCCTTAAAAGATGGTGGCACAAACTGGGTTCCGTTTGCATTTTTCAAGCTAAAAGTCACTTCGAAGTAGTTATTAATCACCACCTGACGGGCATCGGTAACGGCCTCGAAAGTAATACCGTTTTGGCCTGTGGATGACCAAGCAGTTATCCAGCAGCAAATAACTAGGGATATTTTTCGTAAAATATTAAGAATCAAAGCTTTATGCAGCACGTTTGAGGAAGTTTAGCGTCAATTTTACGCAAAAATCAGGACTTGCCGATTTATTCTAGGTGTTCAAAAAGAAAACCTTTTCCATCAAAACTGACAAATTGGCTGTTTTTTCCCAATGGCAAAAATATTGATTAGCAACGAGGTTGAACTATGTTTAAAAAATTCAGAAAAATGACCAGCAAAGATAATATTGCCGAACAGCAGCCAGATGAAGTATTGGAGCAAATGGAAAATGCCGCCGATGAACTAACTGGAACTGAGTTAAACGGGAAAGAAAACGGGCAACCCATTGAAAATCAAGCAGATAGCGCTGACCTCCAACAGCAGTTGGACGATATGAAGGACAAGTACATGCGCATGGTAGCAGAATTTGACAACTTCAAAAAGCGCTCGATTCGGGAGAAACTCGATTTCATGAAGTCGGCGGCACAGGACACCCTGTCAGCACTTTTGCCAGTTTTGGACGATTTTGACAGGGCCAAAAAATTTGCCGAAGGGAAAGAGGAATCTAAATGGGATACAGGCGTTGACCTGGTTTACCAAAAACTCTATACTATCGTTCGCAACAAAGGCTTGGAACCAATGGATTCCACAGGCCAAGCCTTTGACCCGGATATGCACGAAGCCATCACAGAAATCCCTGCTCCAACCGAGGAACTGAAAGGCAAAGTGGTGGACACGGTTGAAAAAGGGTACAAACTCAACGATAAAATCATCCGCCACGCCAAAGTTGTGGTTGGAAAATAAGAGAGTTCGGGATGGCGGTTGTCAAGGCTTGAACCCCTTGTGAACTCAAAATCTCAAACACTCAAACCCTCAATAAAAATGGCAAAAAAAGATTTTTACGATGTCTTGGGCGTAGCGAAAAATGCGGACGCAGACACCATCAAAAAAGCATACCGCAAAAAAGCACTCGAATTCCACCCTGACCGCAACCCCGGCGACAAAAAATCCGAGGAAAACTTCAAGGAAGCGGCAGAGGCTTACGAGGTTTTGAGCAATGCCGATAAAAAAGCCCGCTACGACCGCTATGGCCACGCTGGGGTTGACCCGAATATGGGCGGTGGCGGATTCCGTGGTGGCGGTCAAGGTGGCATGACGATGGAGGACATCTTCTCCCAATTTGGCGACATCTTCGGTGGCCAAGGTGGCGGCGGCAGTCCTTTCGACGAGTTCTTTCGGGGGCAACGTGGCGGCGGCGGTGGGCGACCACAGGGCCAGCGTGGTAGCAACCTCAGAATCAAAGTCAAATTGACGCTCGAAGAAATTGCCACAGGCGTCAACAAAAAAATCAAGGTTAACAAGCAGATAAACTGCCAAACCTGCGGTGGCAGCGGCGCAAAGGACAAAAGTTCCGTGCAGACCTGCGGCACTTGCCGTGGCTCCGGCTATGTTCGTCAAGTGCGCAGCACCTTCCTCGGTCAAATGCAGACCACGACAACTTGTCCGACCTGCCAAGGTTCCGGCGAAACCATCACTGCCAACTGCCCAACCTGCAAAGGAGACGGCCGTGCCTACGCCGAAGAAATGATTGATATCAACATCCCGGCTGGCGTATCCGAAGGGATGCAGCTCTCCCTCGGTGGCAAAGGAAACGCTGGTGCAAAAGGTGGCCCGAGCGGCGACTTGCTCATAAACATTGAGGAAGTACCACACGAGCACCTGCAACGGGACGGCCTCAACATCATCTACGACCTGCATGTCAATTTTGTAGATGCAGCTTTGGGCACCTCCATCGAAGTGCCGACCATCGAAGGGCCTGTGAAAATCAAAGTTCCAGAAGGCACTCAGGCAGGAAAAATATTTAGGCTAAAAGGCAAGGGCCTGCCCTCTGTGCAGAGCTACGAAAAGGGTGACCAGCTCATTCAGGTGAATGTTTGGACGCCGAAAAAACTCTCGGACGAAGAGCGAAAAATGCTCGAAAAACTGCGGGTTTCTCCGAATTTCAAGCCTGCACCTGAGAAAGGGGAACGTGGCTTTTTTGATAAAATGAAGGATTATTTTTCATAGAAAATAGCGCCAATATTGGCCAACGGGCTGTCCTTTTGTTCAAGGTCAGCCCGTTTTTATTTGTGTTAAATACCCGTCAACATTCCTTTCGTCGAAAAACTGCCACCCGCCCACCGTTTCCTCCTATTTTTGAAAGCGTATTAAAAATCCACCGTCCAGTCACCAATCACTAATAAGCATACCATGTTTTCCAGCCTCTATCCCTTCACCTTCGTCCTCAGCCTCGCCGCCCTCAGCGGCTGGTTTTTCTACCGTGATAACGAGCAGCGCAGTGAATTGCTCCGCAAAATCTTCTTCGGAAGCATCGCCGGATTCGGCGTTTGCTGGTTGATGAGTGAGGGGCAATGGTCGTACAAATTCGTTTCACTGTTTCGGGAAATGGTTGTGTTGGCAGTAGTGCCCGTGCTCCTGAGTGTTTTTCGTAAAACAAAATGGGCCTACCTCGTGGCGCTACTCGGTGTGTTGACAGGGCTTCGGTTTTTTTATTTTGAAAAACTGAAGAACACCTTCCCACAAGCTGATTTTCCGAAGGAAAAAACCGAAATCACAGCCGCCCCTGCTGGCCTTGACCCAAATGGGGAATTGCTGCTGGAACTAAAAGAAGGTGCGCAACTAGCTGATATTCAGAATGTTTTGAAAAAATATGGCCTTACGGCAAAGCCAGCATTTACGCCAAAAGACGTGAATGCCACTCAACTCGACAATTATTTCATCGTGGACGTACCCGCCGCCGATGATTTTCCGAAGGTGAAAAAAGCCCTCGAATCGCTGGCGCAAACCGAATGGCTGGAGGAAAACGAGCAGGTCAGCATTTCTCCGATAGAATTGCAGCCGATGCGGCCAAGCCCACCGACCGACAAAAAATTCGGATTGAACGACCCCGGCCTCGGCAATCTCTGGGGTTTCGAGGCGATGAAAATGGACGAGCTGTACACCGTTTTGAAAGATAAAAAGCCGAAAAAACGGGCGCTCATCGCCATCCTCGATACAGGTGTGGATGCCAATCACGAAGACTTGAAGGCCAATTTCACCTCCACCAAATCGGCTTACGACACCGACAAAGCGGGCCACGGAACGCATTGCGCAGGCATAGCTGCCGCAGTGAGCAACAACGGGGTAGGGGTAGCCTCTTTTTCACAAACCAATGATTATGTGCGGGTTACAAGTATAAAAGTCTTATCTGACGGCGGCATGGGCACACAGCAGTCTATCATCAACGGCATGTTGGAAGCCGCTGACCTTGGTGCTGATGTGCTTTCACTTTCGCTCGGCGGTATGTCTTCCGATAGCCGCCAACGGGCTTACCAAAAAGCCCTCGACTATGCCACTAAAAAAGGCTGCATCGTCGTCGTTGCAGCTGGAAACTCCAACCGAAACGCCAAGGACTTCGTGCCAGCTAACGTGGACGGCGTCATCACGGTCAGTGCTGTGGACACCCTGCTGAACCGGGCCTCTTTTTCCAACACCATCCCCGATGTGAAAATGGGCATCGCTGCCCCCGGCGTCAAAATCTACTCGACCATCCCCGGCAGCATTTACGCAAGTTTCAACGGAACAAGCATGGCGACGCCCTACGTGGCCGGACTATTGGGCCTGATGAAAAGCCTGAAACCTGACCTTACCACAAAAGACGCCTACAAAATTTTGAATGAAACAGGTGCGGAAACACAGCAAACACAGGAGACTGGGCGGCTGATTCAGCCGGGGAAGGCGGTTTTGAAGTTGTAGTTGGCAGTTCGACAGTTGGCAGTTGGCAGTCAGCCAGTAGTTGTTTAGCCTGTGCCTTGCATTAAATTAAAGAGGTGGTATCTTTTTCAAGAATACCACCTCTTCCATTTTTAGCTTGGTGTAAGACTAATGGACTTGCTGGGCTGCCAACTGACTGCCAACTGCCCACTGTCGAACTGCTAACTCAAATTACCCCAGTTTCGCAATAATCTGCTCCGCCAACTCGATTCCAATCGCAGACTGTGCCTCCTGCGTGGAACCACCGACGTGTGGGGAAACGGAGATGCGGGCATGTTCCAGAATCTCTTTGCGGGGAGTGGGTTCGCCCACGAAAACATCGAGGCCAGCGCCACCGACCTTGCCACTGGCGAGGGCTGCGAGCAGGGCATCTTCGTCAATCGTACCGCCACGGGCCGTGTTCATGATGATGACGCCATCCTTCATTTTGGCAAATTCCTCCGCACCGATGAGCGCCTGTTTGCCGCCCGGCACATGCAGCGTAATGAAGTCCGAATTGCGGAGCAAATCATCCCAAGACGAAGTTTTAACCACCACATTCATGCTTTCGCCATTGAATGCCGTGATTTCAATATTGGCTTCCTCGACGACGAGGTCGGTCGCCATTACGTTCATGCCGAGGCCAATGGCCATGCGGGCTGCTTCCTGACCGATGCGCCCAAAACCGATGACACCAAGGGTTCGGCCACGGAGTTGGATACCTTCTGAACAACGCTTTTTCAGGTTGTTGAAATCGCCAGTCGCCATTTCCCGATTCGCCTGGTTGATGAGGCGGGCGAGGTTGAAGGCATGCGTGAACACCAACTCGGCCACGGCACGGGACGAGGCATTTGGCGTATTGCAAACATGGACGCCCTTGCTGCGGGCGTATTCTGCGTCCACATTGTCGAGGCCGACGCCGCCACGGGCGATGATTTTCAGGTTAGGGCAGGCGTCAATCAAATCTTGGCGCACCTTGGTGGCGCTGCGCACGATGATGACATCGTAGCCGGGCAACGCACCAACGAGCTGGTCCTGCGGAATTTTGTTGGTGTCAACCTCAAAGCCAGCAGCTTCGAGCATTTTTTTGCCGTCGGCATGGATGCCGTCGTTGGCGAGAATTTTTATCATTTTTGAAAATATTTAGCGATGTGTCTGGAGGTTTTGGCGTCAAATGCGCCGCAAAGAAAGGCATTTTTTAACCAACGGGCATGGGTGAAATGTCACGTTTTACCTGATTTTTACCCATTCAAAAAACTTGTCGGAATGATGAAAGTCAGTTAGTCTGCTTCAAAGTGTTTAATTTTGGCATTGGCTCAAGTTACCGCTTTTTTGAAAAATAATTGGTGATGAAAAAAAGTACAATACTGACGTTGATGGCCTTCGTGGCTTGCTTGTTTTTGTTTGGAAATGCGAAAGCGCAGACTCGACGGGAGGTGCTTCATTTTACAAAACACCAACTTAATTATCAACCTTCCATGTTGCTGAATGAGCAA
This sequence comes from Saprospiraceae bacterium, assembly GCA_041752395.1. Taxonomy (GTDB): domain Bacteria; phylum Bacteroidota; class Bacteroidia; order Chitinophagales; family Saprospiraceae; genus UBA6168. The sequence continues at coordinate 8,407 of JBGSWN010000133.1, forward strand.
ATTATCATGGGAGGGAGTATTTCGGTTGAAATACCTTTTTCCCCTACGGGCAAGTTTTTAGCATATTCAATTGTTTGGTATTCTGAAGGATGGAAGGAAGGAAATGATGCATTCTCTGCTCTTTTTAGAGCCCATGATGGGGTTGCCCAGCTTGTTTCAATCAAAACTGATGGCCATGTAGAAAAAAGCTCCCATCGTCACGTTAGTCAATTAAATTTTATTGAGGATAAAACCACCAGTTTTCGACTACAATTTGTTGGAAAACATGACATCGATAGCATCGCCGTCCATTTCTTCGACCCCGGCCCCAGCCAGTCAGCCGTTGCCCCCAATCCGCAATCCGCAATCCAGAATCCGCAATCCACTTGCCCCTGCCCCCAGCCCACCTTCGAAGGCCGCCTCGACTGGTGCCCCGATGGTACTTGCCCCACCGACCCGACCCCAGAATTTGTTCCAAACCCGACGCATGTTATCGTCCACCACACGGCTGGGACTAATACGGCCACCGATTGGGCTGCCGTCGTTCGCTCCATTTGGGATTTCCATGTGAACGTAAACGGCTGGGACGACATCGGCTACAACTGGCTCGTTGACCCGAATGGCGTGCTGTACGAGGGTAGGGGAGATGGCAGGCTTGGCGCTCATTTTTGTGCCCAAAATGGTTTCACGACGGGTATCTGTGTGATGGGTGATTTCACGAGCATCCAACCCACGAATAATGCATTGGACAAGTTGGAGGATTTCCTCGCTTGGGAGTGTTGTGATGAAAATATTGACCCGTTGGGAACAGGTTTTCACGCTGGTTCTGGCCTCACGTTGCCGTTCATTGCTGGCCATCGTGATGGGTGCACGACTTCTTGCCCTGGCGATTCGTTTTACCCATTGCTGCCCAGTGTGCGCACAGCGACGCAGGACAAAATCACGGTTGGCTGCAACAGCTCGGGGGTGCTGGCCGCCCCGACAATTTTGGCCATTACCTATGTTGGATATGATAAAATCAGCCTTTCATGGCAGGATAATGCGGTGACCGAAACGGGCTATATTTTGGAGCGTTCCGAAGGTACGAACGGGAACTTCACCCAAATTATCCAGTTATCCGCCAATGCTGCGGCCTTTACCGACAATGGTGTCGTTCCGAACAAAACCTATTTCTATCGGGTGCGTGCCAAGCAGGGCAATGAGTTTTCTGCCTACAGCAATGAGGCGGTGGCGGTCACTTCCCTCTCTGCGACGGAGACTCGGCTGCATGGTGGAACGGCCATTATTTTTCCAAACCCAACAAGTGGATTGGTGACTTTAAGTGTTGATAACCAATGGTTTGGCGATACGGCACTTTCTGTTTACGATGCAATGGGTAGAAAGGTAGTCGGCTCATTTTCCGAAGGGAAGACCAATGAAACGGCGAATTATCAGCTTGATTTGAGTGCATTCGCTTCAGGTGTTTTTATGGTAAAAATGGCGCAGGGGGGCGAAGTGGGGTGGTTCAGGGTGGTGAAAGAATAAGCTTGGCCATCATTCAATCTCCATTCCCAACCATTTCTCCAAAGTCATCACCAATTTCTCCCGTTCCGCCTTCGTCATGTTCTTGATTCTCGCCCCGGCGTGGCTGGTTTTTGGCATAAAAAAGAAGACCGCATTCGTCTTGCCATATGGCCGCACTGCCGTCGAAGACCAAGTGTCGGAATCCCCGTTGATGTAGATGAAATTATTGCCCCAAGTGTCAATCCAATTGGCCACTTTTTTTGGCAATTCGCCATTGAAATGGGTGGCAACTTTGCCCGGCATGAACACGGCGCTTGGGTGTGGCGACATTGGCAGCGCTTTCAACAAACCCTTGAAATCCTCGGTGCGGTATCCGTAGTAGCCCATTTCATCACCCGCTTGGTAATAATGCGAGGAGTAGCCAGCGATTTGTTCGTCAGAGAAAAAACCGAGGTCGGACACACTGAGGAAATGAGAAATCGTGCTGTCCAGCGGCATTTTGTCGTCGGGGATTTTGGAGCAGTCGTTGCCCATTTGCCAAAAAGAAAACTGATACTCTAGCACGGCATACTCGAATGCTTGTTCGAAGCTCAGGTAAGTGAATTTTTGGCCGGCGCCTTTGGCAAACCACTGCAATTTGGTCAAAACCTCTTGCCGATTTTTCAACAACCGCATCTGTACGGCTTTGATTTTAGCTCGGCATTCTGGTGTTCCTACGGTATCAAGGAAGGCGTAAATGCGGGGTTCTTCCAGCGATTGGTTGAGCGGAGCGACATAAGGAACGGCCACGTCCACATCGGCGGGGTAAAAATAGCGGTAGTAAATCGTCGTTTGGCCGCCTTTGCTGATGCCTGTGCTTAGCCATTTCCCCTTGTAGATTTCACGGAAAATTTGGTTGATGTGATGAAGGTCGGCGGTGGCTTGCTCCAAGTTAAGGTATTGATAATCAAGCGGTTCTGGCTTGCTGTCGCCAAAATAGCGGTGCTCCACGTCGAGTTGGTTGCCCTTGAGCATGTTGCTGAGTTCGTAAATCCGGTTGCTTGGGCGCTGGTAGCCTTCTGTGCAAATGACCGTTGGGCGGTCGAAGCCGCTATGTGTCAGGAAAACCTTTTGGTAGAAAAAGCCCTTCTCTGGGTGTTGGTGGTCAATTGGTTGTCGGACTTTCAGTTCGTAGGCCGATTGGAAGCCCTCCGGTGTGTCAATTTTTTTGAAGGTAACATCGGGCAGGTTGAAAAGCGCTGTTTCAAGGCTGCTGACTGCATTTTGCGCAAGCAGCAGATTTGCGAAGCAAAGAAATGTGCAAAAACTGAGTATTTGTTTCATGTTCAATATCGGTGTTGTTTCACAATGGATATAAAATCGGTGTCGTTTGACACTGGCGGGAAAGTTAGTCAGTTTGGTCGAAAAGCAAGCCGTGATGTTAACACTGCCTTTGATTTTTGCGCAAGCAAACTATCTTATTTTTGCCGCTCGCAGTTGATTGCTCAACTGAACATTTGCCATTCTAGTTTGTATTTCCTTTTTTAGAAAGCATGAATTTTAAACCACCCATCCTTTTTACCTTGTTTTTTCTTTGCTCCGCAATGGGCAAATCGTTTGCCGCACCCGCCAACGACCATTGCTCCAAAGCGATGTGGCTGAAGGATGTGACGAATTTTTGCAGCTCGCCCCGCCAGTTCACCAACTACGAAGCCACACCCGGCGGCCCAGACCCCGCCAAGTGTTTCCCGCAATATATTGATGATACGGACAACGATGTCTGGTTCAAGTTCACGGCGGTGGCGACGGTCGTAAATATCAGCGTCATTGGAGCAATCAAGACCAACCCCGGTGGCACTTTGCAGTACCCGCAGTTTGTGCTGTACCGTGGTGATTGCAGTGCTTTGTATGAAATTGGCTGTATTTCCGACGGACAGGGATACAATATTGTGGAGACATTTATTGGGAATTTGGTGGTTGGTGCCACCTATTTCCTGCGGGTGGACGGGCGGAACAACAAGACAGGCAGTTTCCAGCTTTGCATCAACAATTTCAACGCAGTACCGTCGCCGTCATCGGATTGCTCAACGGCGGTGGTGCTTTGCGACAAATCCAGTTTCACGGTACCGAGTATGAACAACGCTGGGAAGAACACTTCCGAATTGCCGAAGGGAATCTGTGTGCCAGAGGAGTCGCAGTCCGCTTGGTACAAATGGACCTGCGAAGAATCGGGTCTGCTCAGCTTCAACCTCAAGCCCAATAAGCCCATCGACGACCTTGATTTTGTGCTGTTTTTGTTGCCAAATGGCGTGGACGACTGTGCCATGAAAATCCCCGTGCGGTGCATGGCTGCTGGCGAAAATCTTGGCGCACCTTACTCGACCTGGCAGCGTTGCACCGGGACGACGGGACTTTCGGGCAGTTCGACGGACATTGTGGAGGACCAGGGTTGCGACGAAAACAATGATAATTTCCTGACCCCGCTGCGCATGGAATCTGGCAAGAGCTATGCGCTGATGGTGAACAATTACCAGAACACGGGGAACGGCTTTTCGGTGGAATTTGGTGGGACGGGCAGCTTCGTGGGGCCGGTGGCGCATTTCACGGCGAGCAAACTCAAGATTGCCACGGGCGAAAAACTGACCATCAAGAATGCTAGCAGTTTTGCCGGCGGCATCAAGAACTGGGAGTGGAATTTTGGCGTTGGGGCCAACCCCCAAAAGGCCAAGGGCGCTGGGCCGCATACCGTCACTTACAATGCTGGAGGTAAAAAATCTATTTCGCTCAGTATTGAAACATCAAATGGCTGCAAGGTGACGAAGGTCAGGGAAATTCAAGTGACGGAAGCACCTCCACCGACACCCCCAGCTCCAAAAGCAGAAAAACCTAAGCCCGAAAAGCCGATACCAGCTCCACCGCCGCCTCCAAAAGTGGAAGTAGAACCTGAACTGCCCCCAGCACCGCCTGTTGTTGAGCCAGATTTTACGGAAAGCACCGCCGATTCGGTCTCCGAAGAGCCAGAACCGACTTCATTGATGGCACAATCGCCCAGTTCGGAGCCAGAAGAATCGTTCACGGTAGAAGAATCCGGGACATTGGATTCTGACACGACGATGGTCGTGGTTACTTACGATGTCAAGTACATCGCCACTATTTATTTCAAAGCGGATTCATTTGCTTTGGAGGAAAAGGATTTTGAGACTTTGAGCCAAGTAGTGGATATGCTGAACGAAAATCCAAAACAAATTGCATTGGTGGAAGGGCACACCAATAATATCCCTTCGAATGAATACTGCGAAAAACTGGGCAAGTCACGGGCCGATGCCGTCATTAATTACTTAACTGAGAAAGGCGTTGATAGTCAGCGACTTACACGCAAGGTGATGGGCAAAAAGCACATCATCACCAAGGATGTCAGCCACCCCAGCCGACGACGAAACCAGCGGGTGGAGGTGAAGTTGCTGCTGAAACAAGAATGAGGCGATTTACGATTTAGCGATTTACGATTTACGAATCGAGGAAGAAAGTTTGGGAGGAAATTACCTTTGCCAATTGACTGAAATCAATGGTTAATTTCAATCGGTTTGACATTGGTTTTAGCAGCTTGCCAAAATCGTAAATCGTAAATCGTTAAATCGTAAATCAAAATGCCCAACGCAGGTCTATCCATCCTCGCCGTCACCTTTGCCTACTGCATCTACTATTTTGCATGGAATTCCGTTTCGCTTCGCAAATATTTCGATAAAAAATTCGGGGAAGAACCCGCCAAAATCAAGTGGATTTACTTCATCCGCTGGCAGGGCGTTTTCTTTTTTGGCGCGGTGCCGTTGGTGATTTGTTTGTTGCAAGGCATTGACTTAGAGGCGGTTGGTCTCAGTTTTAAAAACCCTACCCCGACCCTGATTTGGACACTTGGCCTCAGTGCCGTCGTCATCCTCCTTAACTATTTCGCTGCCCGCTCCGCCGACAACCTGGCCATGTACCCCATGATTCGCACCGCCTTGCCTTGGCCTAGCAGCCTCCGCATCAACAGCTACCTGACTTGGGCCGCCTACTTGCTGGCCTACGAGTTTGCCTTCCGTGGCTTCCTGTTTTTCACCTGCTTGGAAGTGATGAGCTTGCCGCTTGCCATCGCCGTGAACATTGCACTGTATGTCCTCGTCCACATCGCCAAAGGCTGGAAGGAAGCTGTTGGCGCTGTGCCGCTGGGAATTGTGCTCTGCATCCTCACCCAGCAGACTGGCACGATTTGGATTGCCTTCCTCGTGCATGTGGCCATGGCTTGGGGGAATGAGGGGTGGTCGCATTATTGGGCGGGGCGTCGCCCCTGACCCCTAAAGGGGAACCTAATCCAGCTAATTTGTGGTGTTTTAAAAGTAATAAGCCTTAAGGCAGGAGCAAAGACCTGAAAGCTAACGACGAGAAGTAATATTTTTGTGTTGCGATACTATTGCGTTCGTGGTTCCCCAGTAGGGGTCAGGGGCAAGTCAGGGCTGACATCCTCGCCGACCAAAACGTTAAGAAACCGTTAATTTACCCCCCCCCCATTGCATTAAAAAATAATGCAATGCAATTTGTCCTCGACAATCAATTTTCTCACCCAAAATTTTCATTTTTATGAAAAAAGTATTCTTTCTATTGCTTTTAGCAATGCCGCTTGCGTTTGGCTTTGCCTTGCCGCCGACAGTCCAAACTGCCTGTGGTTGCGATGCCCCGACCAATGTGCGCAAGCTAGACAGCACGACCACTTCCACGACCTTTTCTTGGGGGGCGGTGAGCGGGGCTGCTGGCTACAAGGTGAAGTACGTGCGCCAATCCGATGCCTACCAAAGCCCGGAATGGACCACGACCTCCGCCACCTACACCTTCACGGGCCTGACCCCAGGTGCCTACAAGTTCTACTTCGCCACGGACTGCGGCGAGGAGGTATCGGGGTTTATCGTGATTGACGACGTTGCTGGCACTTGAAAAATGGCCAACAAGGAAAAGGGCACCAAGGGTGCAGGCGCAGCTCCGGGTACGGAGCTGCGCTTTTTTATTCTAGTTCGGCGATTTTTTCTTTGAGCCAAGTGATGGAGGCAATGCCTTTTGGCTCGGCTTCTTCTACTTCTTTTTTCAGTTTTTCGATGGCTTTTTTGTCGCCGGGGATGATTTTAGTGAGTTGTTTGGTGAATTTTATGAGGTTGGTGTAGAGGACACGGCGTGAGGTGGAGAAGTCTTTGTGGCGGTTTAGATAGGTGCGGAAGCTGTCCATGAGAGAGTAGAGAGGTTCTACTTCGTCCATTTCGTAATAGGAAGAGAGTAACATTGCTTTTGAATTCAAATTATAGGAAAAATCTTCATACTCGACAGTTTGCAGCAATTCTTTGACTTTGTTATGCTTTTTTTGATAAAAAAACAGCATTGCCAAGTTAAACGAGACAGCATTGTCCCTCATGGCAATTGGCAACAATTTTTGGTAATTCTTGATAAAATCCTCTGTCCAATCATATTTCCCAAGCCTTAATGAAACTCCAACAATATTTCTAAAATGCCAAGGAGAAAGCTCGCCATCAGTAAGGAGAAGTTCCTTGTTAAGAAGTATTCCAATCAAATTGAAATATTCCTGAGAAAAATCTTTAATGCCCTGATTAATTTTCTTCATACAGTAATTTAAGGCAGCTTGATAAATAAATTCTGCTTCATTCCTTGGGAAATAGTCTCCATGTTTATCTAAAAATTCAATTAATTTGAAATAATGTGAGGTATTCTCGGCGTCAACTAAGGTGAGATAAATCTGATAGTAAACTGCAATAGGGGGTGCGTCCTGATATCCATATTTTTCGATATGAGATATGATTTCATCAATGAACAACAGTTTGTATTCATGGGAAACCATCGAAATTTGGCTTAATACTGAACAACTGAACCTTAATTTTTCAGCTAAGAAGAATCTATCAAGATTTACAAGAATATCCTCTACATTACGCTTGGCAGTACGGTCATGCTCTTGTTCCATCAAGTCATAATAGTTCTTTTCCACCTGATATTGTGTAAGATAGAAATTAGCAGTTTTGTAAGGTTGTTGGCTACTCAACCTCCTCGCCGTCTTCATCGTACTGTTGTACAATTTTTCAAGTTTTTTTTTTCCTACTGCCTCGATTAAAAAAGAAGCTTGATGGATTGGGTTCTGTTCAAACACCTGCTGCGCCAAAAAATCTTCCACCAGTTTCAACAAATCGGAGCAGTTTTTGCGAAAAAGCACATCGTCGTAAGACTCGCCGGGGTAGATTTTACTCCAGAGGTCGGATTTCTCCAAATCATCTTGAGATTTTTCGTTGATGTGAGCAATGAGCAGGTCAAAGAGCAAAACCAAGGCTTCATTCCGGTTGAAATAGGGGGAGGTCAAAAATTTTTTCAACCTATTTTGCTCATATTTGTCAAAATTGTAAAGTATGGAATAAAGTTTGCTAGTTTGCATAATCAGAAATTCTTTCTAACTTAGAGCCTTGAATCCCTGACCCCTAAAGGGGAACCTATCTCAAAAATCTTTTGGTTAGGTTCTTTTATCGGTGTTGGGCAATGAAAGTCAATTTTTATCAAAAATAGCGAAAAATAAATATCTCACAAACGTATTTTTTTAGGACTTGTTTTTTTTTAGACTATGAATTTGATTATCAAGGTTTTATAAGTTAGTTGGATTATTCACGAATTTGAGTTTTGTTTTCACACCCGGAAATTTTTGTGTTTGTTGGTTTTTGATTTCCGGCTTAGACTTGTACCACGAATTTAGAACAGCAACTTCAACGGGGAGAAGGCCCGAACAGACTTGAAACACTTTTAATTAGCAATGAAAATCCACGAATCCATGAACTTTTCGTTCTACACAAAAAAAATCTTCGTTTTTCTGCTGGCCATTTGTTGGTTCAGTACCTTTACCTTTGGGCAAACTCCCAATATTCAGGTTTTCCATGAAGAAGTTTTGAAAAATGGCACTTTCACCCATGTTTTTCAACATTGGAACTCTGGAACACCCCCGGAAATAGACTACGAGACGCCTAATGGTGACAGTACCCGCTTCATTCCCAGTTCTTGCTGCCAAGGCAACAAAGGTATCAAGGGCTATCCGGCTACCAACAATTTGGTGTACAAGCCAGATTATGGTTTTTTAGGAAGAGACACTGTGATTGTTCAGTACGCCCTCCAGTATGGCAATGGCCAAAGTCAGGACGCCTTCAAGATTTTCTATTTCACGGTGGTTCCATCTTTTTTGCATGCCAATGATGATTATGTAACTACGACAGAAGGTCAGGCGATTGAGATTGCCGTGCTGCCCAACGATATTGGCAACGGCACGAACCAGACCATCTCGGAGGTGACAAATATCAACAACGGGACAGCTAGTTTGACCAGTGGAAATACAAAAGTGCTTTTCACACCCGCACCTGGGTTCAGGGGCATTGCCAATTTGAATTATTCCATCTGTGATGCACAAGGTTCTTGTTCGTTTGCCGTCGTGAATATTTGTGTAAATGCCCTTTCTCCTACTGCCCATGAGACACTTAGCCTGACGACCAACAAAAATATGCCGCAGGTGGTGATGCTGGACATGAACGCCTCCTACACCGTGGGCACTGCGCCGGCGCATGGTACGCTAAGCACACAACAGCCTTATTTTTATACGCCTAACCAAAATTATGTTGGACCAGATTTGATCGTTTTCGTAAACCCTGCGGGGAACACACGAACGGTGGAAATGAAAGTAGTGAATGCACCAGTTAAGAGCAGTTTAGTGATTGATGATTTGGTGTTCACTCCTAAAAATCAGCCTATAGATGAGATTCACCTATTGGCCAACGACAATGGGGGTCAGTATTTTCAATCGGTGAATGTCAACACAACGGGGTTGCAAGGTACACTCACTTATGTTCCACTGCCTGAAAAAGGGGTGTACCATTATACCCCGCCAGTAGGCTTTACGGGTATTGACAAATTCAAGTATAAAGCTTTGGTAGGCCCAAACAACGCCTATGAAGAAGCCAACTGTTATATTGTGGTCAACGATTTGATCCCTGTACTTCCCGTATTTCACATGACCACTCCGAAGAATACACCTTTGGTTTTAGGTGACCACTTGCCATTTGAAGGCTATACTTATCAGGCTTTGAGTATTCCAGACCAAGGGGTCTTGTCATTCTGGCCTGGTCAATATACCTATACAAGTGCACAAAATGGGCAGACTTTCTCTGGTAAAAACATGTTGGTTTATGACCCAACGCCCAACGCTACTGGTTACGATGAATTTGAATTCGAATACTGCGCCGATGGTTTGCCAAATGGCTGCCAATTGGTGAAAGTAGAATTGGAAATCGTTGAAATAGCCAATCCGCAATCCAGCACACTTTGTGCAGGCCGGGAATGTGTTTGGGCAGGTGATTCCAATCGGGATGGTGCGGTGGACGTGCTGGATGTGCTGCCTATCGGTATGTGTATGGGCGAAATTGGGCAGACTCGTACCAATAGCTCCACAGAATGGTACGGCCAATACGCCAATAACTGGAACAGCTTTTTTGCCGATGGACTTGGCTTCGATGTGAAATACTTGGATACGGATGGCAATGGTATTGTAAGCTCGATGGACACTTCGGCCATTGGCCAAAACTACGGCAACCACCATAACCTGACGCCCAATCCTATTGATGCGCTCGAAAACCTTCCTTTCTATATTCAAGAACCTAATTTTCCAGAGAATCCTGAAATCGGTGATGTGTTCTATGCGCCCATTGTTTTGGGTACGAACAATATCCCGGCCATCAATGCCTATGGACTAGCATTTGAATTGCTATACGACCCAGCATTCTTTGATGTCAATATCATCTTCAGCGACAATGCTTGGATGGATTATAACTCACCTATCCTTTCCATGACCAAGAAGCCCTTGCCTGGTAAGATTGATGCGGCCTATACCCGTACCAGTGGCTTGGCGGCCAGTGGATTTGGGAATATTGGTGTGGCAGAATTTATTGTCATTGAAGACCTTGCTGGGGTGCGTCCAACAAAGAGCCTCTCTACGAAAGTACAACTAAACGGCCTCGGTTTGATGAATGGCAATGGCCAAGTAGGTGGCTTGCAGAAGAGCAGCTTTGAGGTGGCCTTTGGTGGTACTAAGGAGGTGAAGCCAGTCACGGAGCAGCAGTTGATGGTTTTCCCGAATCCAGCTAGCCAGAGCGTTACACTGCACTTGAATGGCCTTGGCCACGAGATGGAGCAGGTGATGGTTTATAACATGACAGGCGGCTTGGTGTACGATTCTGGTAAGATGACCGCCAAGCGCATGATGGTAGATGTGGCTGGTTTTGCACCGGGCATGTATGTAGTGAAGGTACTGGCCAATGGCGAGGTACTGAGCAAGAAGGTAGAGGTGATTCGATAAGCTGTAGCCCCTGACCCCTAAAGGGGAACCCTCGTGGGGAAGTTTTCAGATAGATTTGAAGGAGGATTACTAAACTTCAAAAGTTTAGTAATCCTTCCTCCAATCCAACCCAGAAAACGAAAGAGATTATTCATATTCGTGGAATTTTATCATTGCTAGTGAGTCGCACCGTTTGTGCGACTTCTTTTTTTCTACCAGTCTCAAAGTTTTTTTCCCACCTTTTTTGAGATTTTCCCTTTAAAAAATTAAGTTTATTTTCACAAAAGCGACTAAACTCTAGACGGCTTTGAATTGTATTTAGTTGGTAAACAATGAGTTAGTAAAAATAATGGCTAACAGTTTAGTATTATAAAAATATTACAACCCTATTATTTTGTCTTTGGCTAGGGCGATTCACTCCTGCATATTTGTATCGTGAAAGATGGATAAACGAGGAGAGCGACAAGATTTCCCGCAAAAAGAAGTGGGAACCACAAATTTGAATATGTTCATGGGATTATAATTTGTTAATAGCAGGCCGTTTTTGTTTTACACGGTCTGCTGTTTTTTCACCCCGAAAGTGGGGTGAGCGGTCGGAAAAGAAGGAAGAGAAGGGTTGACAGGAACTTCCGGCCAAATTGAAGGATTATGTTCATGGGATTATAATTTGTTAATAGTGGGGCGTCCCGATTCTGTTTCTGGGGCGTCTCCCTATTTTTTCTCTCTGTTTGAGAATGACAAATTCACCCAGTGAAAAATAGGCTAGCTTAAGGCAGGCCAAAAAAAAGGCTGACTTCTTACAAGTCAGCCCTCAGTTTAGGACATGTTCATGGGACTATAATTTGCAAATAGCAAGTGTTCTATGAAAGTTGATTAACAACTTCGTGCCGCTAAGGTAAGGTCAGGTTTATGACATCACCAAGCCTTTCCGTTAATTTTTAGAAAAAAGATTATTTGTTTTGGATATGTTCATGGGATAATAATGTTAACAGTCGTTCTTCGGAACGACTTTTTTTTTGCCTTTTTTTGAACCAATTGCATATCTGATTGGTTTCTCTGGCAGCCTCCCAATTTACCGCAAACCTTACTTGGTTTTTAGTTGGTTTTGTTTGTTAGCAAAGGGTATGGATGTTTTCCGTACCCTTTTTCTTTTTTTCTACTTCATTTTTTCTTGCCCAGTCCCTTTCCCTTAACTTTGGCTCCATGATGAAAGCTTTGATACTTGAAGAAAAAGGACTGGCTCCGGAATTGAAGCTGGTTGCTGAACCAAGGCCCCAAGAAGGTCAGGCCTTGGTAGCACTAAAGGCTGCTAGCCTCAACCACCGGGATGTTTGGATAATGAAGGGCCAATACCCCGGCATTCAGTTTCCATTGATTCCTGGCTCGGATGGGGTAGGGGTCTTGGATGGGAAGGAGGTCATCCTCCAGCCCGGCTCAGGCTGGGGCGACGATGAAGGCTTTCAAAGTGGTTTGTACCAGATTCTTGGGTTGCCACAAAGCGGTACTTTCGCTGAACAGGTGGCAGTTTCTCGAAATCAGGTATTTCCGAAACCACCTCATCTCAGCATGGAACAAGCCGCTGCATTGCCACTAGCAGGGCTAACGGCGTTTCGGGTGCTGTTTTCGAGGTGCAAGGCGCAGGCGGGTGAGAAGCTGCTGGTTACGGGCGCAGGTGGTGGGGTTGCCCTGTTTTGCATTCAGTTTGCCATAGCTGCTGGCTTGGCAGTGTATGCGACATCAGGTTCTGATGAAAAGATTGAGCGAGTGAAAGACTTGGGCGCTTTGGGCGCAGCCAACTACAAATCGGAAGATTGGCCAGCATCCCTGAAAAAGCAAGCTGGCGGGTTTGACCTCGTGATAGATGGGGCAGGTGGACCGGATTTTCAAAATCTGGTCAAACTTTGTAATCCCGGTGGGCGTATTGGGATTTACGGTGGCACAAACGGGGCGTTTCCGAATTTTAGCCCCCAGCCCATTTTCTGGAAGCAACTTTCCATCCTCGGCTCCACCATGGGCAGCGACCATGATTTTGCGGAAATGCTCGATTTTGTGAATAAGCACCAAATCATCCCTATTGTTGATAGGGTTTATGATTTATCTGAAGGTGCAAAAGCTTTTGATAGGATGGAGAAAGGGCAGCAGTTCGGGAAGATTGTTTTAAAAATTGCATAAAAAAAACCGCTGCGGGTGACCGCAGCAGTTTTTTTTGAAAATACTTGTAATTACTTCTTGCCAGCAGTAGCCGGAGCTGCGTTAGCAGCGGCCATGAAGTCAGCAAACATTTGCTGTGCGCTAGAAGCTTGAGCTTTAACGGCTTCAAACTTTGTTTTCCAGTCGCCCAATTTTGCAGAAGCATCAGTAGTTGCAGCAGTGAGTTCAGCAATTTGTGCATTTACGTCACCTTCGATTTTGCCAGCAGCCAAACCGTCAGTAAGTGCTTTCATGGTGTTGCTTTTCTCCGTCCAAGAAGTTACAAAACCGTCTAGTTCAGAAGCTATACCAGAAATGCCAGCTGTGCTACCTTGAGCAGCAGTGGTGATTTCAGCATATTTTGCTTTAGAGGCATCGTCCCATTTTGCCATAGCTTCTGGAGCAACAGCCATTGCAGTAGATGCATTTGCCCAATTTGCTTGCTCTGTTTTTACAGAAGTAGCAAATTCAGTTACTTGTGAAGTTGTGCTGTCCCAAGTTTTGGCAAGTTCCTCGATTTGGGGTTTGAATTTTGCAACGCTGTTGCAAGCACCAAAAATAAATGCGATTGCTACGAAAGTCAGTACCTTTTTCATTGTCGAATTTTTTTAAATTAAGTTAAGATAGAAATGGTTGATTTGCAAAAAAAATTGCGATGCAAAATTAGCAACCTCTTGCAATTTCTTCACAACAAATTGAAATATTATTTTGTTCGGTGGATATTGAATTCGTTTTTGAGAAATAATTCTTGGTTCTCGTGATAAATTCTTCTATTGTTCTTCATTTTTTGAATTTTTAAGCGGTGTCAAAAATATACTAAACGGTAGCTTCCTTAAATTGAAACTCCTAAGTTTGGATTGATTGGAAAATTTTTAACTTTGCCGCCCGAATGCAAAATAGGTGAAACTTACCTTTTGCCTGTTTGGGTTTGTGGTATTTGAAATATGGCTCCGTAGTACAATGGATAGTATGTAGGTTTCCGGAACCTAAGATACAGGTTCGATCCCTGTCGGGGCTACCAATAGGGGCCGTAAGTTTCTGATAATCAGAATTTTGCGGCTTTTTTATTTTATTCAAAAAAAAAGCCGACTTGGGAACCCAAGTCGGCTTTTCATTTTAATGACAAATTATTACTGCCCAATCTGGTACAGTGGGCCTGTCTTTGGAGACGGTTTGGCTTCTGTACGGCGATTTTTCGCTTTGTTATCCTTGCCAGTGTTTGGAGCAAGTGGTGCACTGTCGCCACGGCCAGCAACCGTCAACTGCTCAGGCTTTACACCAAGTTTTATCAAGCGCTTAACCACGTTCATCGCACGGTCAACACTGAGGTCCCAGTTGTTGTAACCACCACCTGGGAATTTATCCGCATCGGCGTGGCCCTCAACGAGGAGGTGCATGCTTGGGTTATTCTTCATGGTTTTAGCAAGTGACTCGATTGATTTACGAGACTGGCGATTCAATTTTGAAGAACCACTTGCGTAGTTAACGGGGTCAGCAAGCGTAACTACCATCTCACCATTTTGGTTGGTGACGGCTACATCGCTACCCAAGCCAAAAGCATCTTTCACATCTTTCTTGATGCGAGCGAGTTCTGCATCTTTGTCAGCGGCAGCTTTACGGGCTTTGTCAGCCTCCATTTTAGCAGAATCCATGTCCTTGCGAAGGCCGTTGATGTCTGATTCAAATTTTGTTTTTTGGCTAGCCATGTCGCCTTGTAGTGTAGTCACTTGGCCTTCCAAATTGTTTATTTGTTTTTGGCTCTCGGCCAAAGAGTTTGCCATTGCTGTTTTCTCATCCATCAGTTGCTGGAATTTCTTCTTGGAAACGCAGGAAGGAAATGCAAGAACAACAACCATTAGGATAGTAAGCAATCGAAGTGTTAAGTTCATTCTCATTTTAAATTTTGATTTTGTAATGAAATAATTTTGAGTCAAAGCTGATTGAAAACAAGTGGCGGAAAAGTTCGGAGTAGATGCTACGCCCGGCGTTTTGCCATTGAATTTTATGAAAAAAGAAAATACTTGCTTTCAAACAGGCCGTGTCAATTAAAAGTAAAGTGGCATATTTCCACTTTGTTCACCCAGCAAAGGTAAATACTGGCTTCTATTTTTGACTATTTCCTTTCACATAGTTCTTTTACTAATAGCATTTGCGGCTTATGTCAGGTGGGATAGCTGTCAATTTGTGACAAGAAATGTGCGGGACACACGGATGAATTGGCCACCATCCTGTACTGAGACAGTTATCACAAACCTGTCCCCTTTCTTTAATTTTTCAACGATGGTAACTAGTTCCTCGCTAATTCCACCCCTGCTCGAAGCACTGGACTGCCTTTTTCCTTTGACAACGGCAAAAGCCAGTTCATCTGCATAACGATTGTCGCCCTCCGGCCCACGCACAGATACACTGAAGGGCAGGTTCCGCTTTAGCTGCTCCAGTGAAATCGTATCGCCAACAATGTCTCCCCAGGTGATGGTGAAGCGCTCTGAAAGCGTGCGTTCCGTATTGCGCAGCGAAAATTGAATGGGCAAATTGAGTTTTACCCGTACTGGCCTGCCTTCCTCCTCGCCAGGAATCCAAGCTGGCATGGCTTTTACCATGTCTAGTGCAGCCTCGCCACATCCACTTCCGATGTCCATTAAAAGTGTGGGTGATTTCACTTGCCCCGTTTCATCCACGATGAAATTCACGTAAACAGTGCCTTCAACATTGTTGGCCTTGGCTTCTTCGGGGTACTCAAGCTGACGGGAAATGAACTGGACGAGCGCCTTGTCTGAACATTTTTTTTGAGCAATAGCATCGTTGTCCTGAAAGCCACAATCACCGAAGCTAGGCATTTTCTCAACATGCGTAAACACCGTGTCCGCAGCATATTGCGACCAAAGCAATTGGCAAATGAGCATTGCCGGAAGGAATGCCAGGAATGATTTTTTCACAGATGAATTCTTGAAAAATGAAGTCCGGGGAGGCTCAAGTGTGTGTAGCGCTTGCTTTCAGCTTCAAAGCAAATTTATTCAAATACTTTGGAATGAAATTCTCTTTGGGGAAAAATTGTGCCATTTCCTGCAAATCAATTTTGGTGCACTAACCATTGATTGGTTAAATTCGCCGCTATTCTTTCCACAAATTCAAGTTTTCAATGAAATCAACCATCAATTGGGGCATTCTAGCTCCAGGCCGCATCGCTCATAAATTTGCTCACGACCTTAAACTTGTCGGTGGCGCCAAATTAATTGCGGTCGGTTCCCGCTCAATCGAAAGAGCCAGGGAATTTGCCAACGAATACGGCGCCCCACACGCCTACGGCAGCTACGAAGCAATGCTCGAATGCCCCGACCTTGATGCTGTTTACATCGCTACACCGCATACCGGACATTGCGAAAACGCCATCATGTGCCTCGAAAAAGGTATCGCTGTGCTCTGCGAAAAACCATTCGCCATGAATGCCGCCGAGGTGCAAAAAATGGTGGACTGCGCCCGCTCGAACAATGTTTTTCTGATGGAGGCAATCTGGACGAGGTTCATCCCTTGTTTCGAGGAAATGCTTCGGTTGGTCAAATCCGGCTACATCGGCGAATTGAAAACCATTAGGGCAGACTTCGGCTTCAAGGCGGATTTTCCACCAGAACACCGAGTATTCAACCCTGCGTTGGGCGGTGGCGCATTACTTGATGTTGGGATTTACACCATATTTTTTGCCACTTGGCTCTGGGGAAGACCCGAGCTGATTAAGGCTACCGCTACCCTAAGTAGCTTGGGTGCAGACGACAGTTGCGCCATGATTTTTGAGTATTCCGGCAACCGACTTGCGATACTTGATTGTTCACTGGTGGTGAAAACCGAAATCGAGGCATATATATATGGTGAAAATGGGACGATGCGCCTCCACAACCGTTTCATCAACCCACAGGAATTGTCAGTTACATTTTATGAAAAAAACAGTGAGCATTTTCATGTGCCGCTCACGGGGCATGGCTACTACCACGAAATCCTGGAAGTGAATGATTGCCTGCGACGTGGGGTGAAGGAGAGCGAAAAACTGCCGCTTGATTTCAGTGTTTTATTGATGGAGACGCTGGATTGGGTGCGCCGTGAGGCGGGGATTATTTACCCAACCGACTGACCAATTTTTATCAAAAAAGATCAATCATGCAAAGGTCAAAATTGCTTCTGCTGTTCATTCTGGTTAGTAATTGGTTGCTTGCGCAAAATTTTACCAGCTCCAACCTACCCATTTTCATCATTGAGACCCAAAATGGCGTCAGCATACCCGACGAGCCGAAAACTACGGCCCACCTTGGCATTATCTGGAACGGCGATGGTGAAGTCAATCATGTCAGTGACCCATTTAACGACTATGACGGGCAAATTGGCATAGAGATTCGGGGTAGCAGTTCGCAATCTTTCCCAAAGAAAAACTACGCCGTGGAAACTCAAAACCCCGACAGCACTGCCCTAAACGTTTCGCTGCTCGGTTTCCCGAAAGAAAACGACTGGGTGCTGCACGGGCCTTATTCCGACAAAACACTGATGCGGAATGCTTTGGCATTCACGATGGCCAGTTGGATTATGCCTTATGCTCCAAGAACTCGCTTTTGCGAATTGGTCATAAACGGCGACTACCGTGGCGTCTATCTTTTTACCGAAAAAATAAAAAGGGATGATAATCGGGTGAATATCAGCAAATTGGATGAGGATGTGAATAGTGGCGACGAACTCACGGGCGGGTATATGCTTAAATTTGACAAATTCGACGGGCTGGTTTCTGATGGATTTCCTTCTGCATATCCGTCTACAACAGGGGGAATACCCGGTGGTACAACCTACCAATACCACTACCCAAAAGCGGATGAAATTACCGTTCAGCAGAAGGCCTATATTCAAAATTATATCGGTAATTTCGAGAACATCATGGCTTCTCCTGATTATGCCGACCCAGTGAGCGGCTACTCCAGCATGCTCGATGTAGCGTCGGTCATCCAGATGATTTTTATCCAAGAAATCAGCCGAAATGTGGACGGCTACCGACTCAGCACTTTCATGTATAAAGACCGTGACAGCATTGACCCTCGGCTGCACCTCGGGCCGGTTTGGGATTTTAACCTTGGCTTCAGCAATGTGGATTACTGCATCGGTCCAGGCTACCAAGGATGGGCGATGGACTTCAACAGCTTTTGTCCTGGTGACTTTTGGGTGGTGCATTTTTGGTGGAAAAAACTGTGGAACGACCCCGCCTTTGCGCAGCAAATGCGCGACGAATGGGTGGCACAGCGGGCAGATAAACTCAGCAACGACAATATCTTGCATTTGGTGGACTCATTGAAAACCCTGCTCACAGAACCTGCCCAGCGCAACTTCGTGTGCTGGCCAACCCTGAACGAATACGTTTGGCCAAACCCGGTCATTTCAGGGAGCTACTCGGCGGAAGTAGCGCGGATGCGCACTTGGCTCATCAACCGCTTGGCTTGGATGGATGGTGCCATGGAGGCGCTCGTGGCAGTTGATACGACTACTGTCAATGAACCGCCGGGCAATGAGCTGCCAATTTTTGTGCCCTCCCTTTTTCACGACAAAGTCGAAGTTTACTTTCTTGCCCGTTCGTACCAGCCGGTTTACCTTGGAATTTATGATGCGCTGGGCAGGTTGGTCATAAAAAAAGATGAATTCTACCGAGATTCAAAAGTGGAAAAACTTGTTTTGGACGGCGAGGATTTACCCGTTGGCGTTTATTTTTATCGCCTAAAAATTGGCAAAAAACTGCTCTTCACGGGCAAGTTGATGAAATATTGACCCAAAAATAGAAGGGCGCCCAAAGTGGACGCCCTTTCTCGTAAATGGCTATTTTACACTACTCATGTTTTTTTGAGACCTTAGATAAAAGACTTTAGACATTAGATAAGGTACTATAAGCTTGCACTGTCTGAAGTCTATTGTCTAAGGTCTAAAGTCTTTTATTGGATAAACGTCTGCTTTCCAGCCTGAACCCCTAAGGTTTTCAGGGTCATCGTGTGGCCATCGGCCATTTCGATTTGGGCGAGCACCGTACCAGTTTTTTCTCCAGTTTTTTCGCAAATCTTGTGGATGGCGATGAACGCACCGTCGCTGGAAATTTCCCATTGTCCGCAAACGGATTTGCCCTCAGGAGTGATGCCTTTAAATTTGCCATCGGCAAAAAGGCTCAAGCTCACAAAACCCCAATCCAGTTCATCTTGGCTGATTTTAATCCAATCGCCCACAAGGCTAACTTTTAGGGCGCTGTCATTTTTTTCATAAATGGCACGAACGGCCAACGTATCGGGTGAAGAAAGGCTTGCAAAACTCAAATTGGCAAGCAACGAAAGCAGGATAACAAATGCAGAAGATTTCATTTTAATTGGTTGATTAAACTTGGTTTTTTTGATGGGGCGGGAGCGGGCATATTCGAATTAAAATCTTGTCAAAGTCAATAAAAGGCTTTTATAAAATATTGAAAACCAGTTATTTAGAATCCTAAACTCAATTCGTACTGCCCACTCCCTTTTTTATATGTCAGGTGATTTCTTACTGTGATGGACAAATATATGCCCCGGGGGTTGCCTCTTTCCAAACCAGACTGGAGCATCGTAGGCGTTTTCTCGACGAACGTCACTTTTTTTAACTTTTCCTTCACACCTGCCGTTTTTGCCCCACAATTTTGCCGTTCGTTTTCAAAAAACTACTTTCACATCAGGGACGGCCAGAAAGCTGTTTTTGTTACTTCCAAAATCTATCGTTTGCTTGCACGCATTTGATTTAAGGACGGGAAGGGCCAAATAACAATTCAAAAATACAGCAATCCAACAGTAAAAGAAATCCATGCTCATCAAGACCCGTGGAATCATTTTTAAGGCAAAAAAATACTCGGAAACCAGCGTCATTGTTGATGTTTTCACGGAAGAGAAGGGCCTGCGGTCTTACATCGTGAGCGGGGTGCGCTCCAAGCGGCCAACGGTCAGTGCTGGGCTGCTCCAACCCATGACGCCGGTGGACTTGGTGGTCTATCACCGTGACGACCAAGACCTCACCCGGCTCAAGGAAGTCAGGCCGCACCATGTTTTTCAGGCCATCCCGTTTGATATTCGGCGCAGTTCCGTGGGGCTTTTCATGGTGGAGGTAGCCCGAAATGCCGTACTTGGACACGAGCCTAACGAGGCGCTGTTTGAGTTTTTGCTCCGCTATTTTGTGTTTTTGGATGAAACAAAGCAGCTCATCGCCAACCTGCACCTGCATTTCATGTTGCACCTGACCGATTTTCTCGGCTGCCAGCCCGGCGGTGATTTTGGCGAAGAGACCCCATATTTTGACCTACAAGAAGGTTTTTTTACAAAAGAAAAACCTTTTCACCACCATTGGCTGTCCGAGCAGACAAGTGCCAAGTTTTACCAATTGCTCACTTTGCCGCTGGAGCGCTGCCACGAAGTGCCGTTCGAGCGGGAGGAGCGGCGGACTTTGGTGAAAAACCTGTTGGTGTACTATCGTTTGCACATCGAAAACTTTCAACCAGTCCACTCGCATGAGGTACTGGAGGAGGTGCTGGGTGGGTGAGTTCGGTTCCTTGTTTCAATAGTTTCAGGTTTCATGGAGCGACAAATTGGATTCAGATTTTTTTCAAAAAAATGCCAAAGTTTTCTGTGACTTTTTACAGCTTTGGCGGTGAAATAAATCATCTGGCAACCCAGTTCCTCGCCGAATATTTGCCATAGATTTTTAAGTAAAAAATAAGAAACTTATGTCCTACCGCATCAATACTTTCGAAGAATACAAGGCTGTTTACAAAAAAAGCGTCGAAGACCCAGCGGGGTTCTGGTCAGGCGTTGCGCAGCAATTCCATTGGTACAAGCCTTGGGATTCCGTGTTGGAATGGGAGTTCAAAACACCCAATGTTGAGTGGTTCAAAGGTGGAAAAACCAATATTACCTACAATTGCCTCGACCGCCACCTCGAAACCCGGGGCGACCAAGTGGCCATTATTTGGGAACCAAACAACCCCAACGACCAAGCTATTCACTTGACTTACAGGCAGTTGTACGAAAAGGTTTGCCAGGCGGCAAATGCACTCAAGTCGCTCGGCGTAGAAAAAGGCGACCGGGTCTGCTTCTACATGCCGATGGTGCCGGAACTGGCCATTGCTGTACTGGCTTGCGCAAGAATCGGGGCGGTACACAGCGTGGTCTTCGCTGGGTTCTCCGCCCAAGCGCTTGCTGACCGCATCAACGATTCAGATTGTAAAGTTGTGATTTGCTCCGATTACAATGCCCGTGGCAGCAAGAACATTCCCGTAAAAAAAGTAGTGGACGAGGCCATTGACCTCGGTTGCCCAAGCATCGAAAAGGTGCTGGTGCTGCACCACACTGGCGACCCCGTAAATTGGACGCCAGCGCGGGATGTTTGGTGGCACGAGCTGGTCGCCAACCAAACCAGCGATTGCCCCGCCGAAGAAATGGACGCCGAGGACATGCTTTTCATCCTCTACACTTCCGGCTCTACAGGCAAGCCAAAGGGCGTTGTACACACCGTCGGTGGCTACATGGTTTTTGCAGGTTATACTTTTGAAAACGTTTTTCAATACAACGAAGGCGATGTTTATTGGTGTACGGCGGATGTGGGTTGGATTACTGGCCACAGCTACATCGTGTACGGGCCGCTGCTGAACGGTGCTACTTCCGTCATGTTCGAGGGTGTGCCGACTTTCCCTGATGCAGGTCGGTTTTGGGAAGTTTGTGAAAAGCACAAAGTCAATATTTTTTACACCGCACCCACTGCCATTCGGGCACTGATGGCCTGCGGCGATTCGTGGACGGAGCGAAATGATTTGAGCAGCCTTCGGGTGCTCGGCTCGGTGGGAGAGCCCATCAATGCTGAGGCTTGGCATTGGTACGATGAAAAAATAGGTAAAGGCCGCTGCCCCATCGTGGATACTTGGTGGCAGACGGAGACGGGCGGCATCCTTATTTCGCCGCTGGCGGGCCTCACGCCGCTGAAACCGACTTATGCTTCGTTGCCGTTGCCTGGTGTGCAGCCTTGTTTGGTGGATGCCGTTGGCAATGAAATCCACGGCGATGATGTGGAGGGGATACTTTGTATGAAATTCCCTTGGCCGGGCATTATCCGAACCACTTACGGTGATCACGAACGTTGCAGGCAGACCTATTTTTCCAGTTTTGAAAATAAATACTTCACGGGTGATGGCGCCCGGCGTGACCATGACGGCTACTACCGCATCATTGGCCGGGTGGACGATGTAATGAATGTGAGCGGCCACCGAATCGGCACGGCGGAGGTGGAAAATGCCATCAACGAGCACCCGCAGGTAGTGGAAAGTGCAGTGGTGGGCTTCCCCCACGAAATCAAGGGGCAGGGTATTTACGCCTACGTCATTACCGAAGGAGTGGTGTCGGATGTAGCGGTATTTGAGAAGGAGGTGCTGGCGACGGTGACCCGCATCATCGGCCCCATTGCGAAGCCGGATGTGATTCAAATCGTGGCGGGGTTACCAAAAACACGGTCAGGTAAAATCATGCGGCGCATCCTGCGGAAGGTAGCGGAAGGGGACACTTCAAACCTTGGGGATACTTCGACGCTGCTGAACCCGGAGGTGGTGGAGGATATAAAGGACGGGGCGAAGCGGTGATTAGATTGAATGGCTGGGTGGGTGCTTTTTACAGATAAATAAAGCTGCCCTCAGATTGACCAGACCTTTGCGGTTCAAGCAAAGCCTTTCGACCGTTGCTCTTCCAGTTGGTGTGAGGCCAATGACCATCGAATAGGTTTCATCCCAAGTAAAATGGTGTTTCCAAATCTGGTTTCGAGGATGGAACAACGGAGCCGTTTGCCCGGTGAGCGGATCAATGGCTTCGGTGAAAATATACTTGTGGTTATTGCAGGCTTGGCACGAATTGGCTAGGTTGCTTTGGCTTGAAGCCCCTTTTTTTACAATAGGGATGATGTGTTCAATCGAAAAATAAACGTGCGAATATTGCTCTTGGGCCATGCAATATTCGCAGCATTCATTGGCTCGTCTTCTAACTTCTACCTTTATTTTTTCCGGTATTTTTTTAGGCATGATTTGCGGGTGCAATGCCAAGCTTTGCCATTAATACATCCAAGTCCATTTTCTTTAGCGCCGCCAATTTTATCAAGTTTTCAATCCTGCGAGCATTGGCTTCTTCAATTTGATTGGAAACCAAAAGGAGGTTTTTGTATTCAGCATCCGACAAACTAGCCGTATTTCTTTTTTGAACAAGGACTGCATATTTTTCCCAAAACTCTGCATTGAATCCTGTATTGATTTTGCGCAGCAAAACCGCTTCCTGCTTCTTCGCTAAATCTACCGACTTGTCCTTTAATTCTGTTTTTTCTTCGAGAATTTGGTTGATGAAGCGGTCTATTTTTAGCCCGGCTTTGTCAGCACGTTGCTGAAGCCGTTTTTGAAGTTCGGGTGAAAGCTGGATGGTGATGGACATATTGCACTTTAATTTTAATGCAAGATAGGCGATTTTGATTTCAACTCAAATAACGGCTTACTCCCCAAAATACTCCACATAAATATTCTCCGTCTCCCAGAGCTTGATGCAATGCAATTTGCAGCCCGTGATATGCGGTTCCAACTGCTGCCAGAACAAAATGGCGAGGTTCTCCGTCGTGGGCTGCATCCCTTTTGGGATAAAAGGCACGTCGAGGTTGAGGTTGGAATGGTCAACGAGGTCAACGATGCTGCTCTTGATGAGCTGGCTGAGTTGCTTCACGTCCATGACAAAACCAGTGACGGGGTCGGGGCTGCCCTTCACGGTCACGTACAGGTCGTAGTTGTGGCCATGCCAGTTGCGGTTGGCGCATTTCCCAAACCACTCCATATTTTTCTCTTCGCTCCAGTCCTCTACCCAAAGCTTATGGGCGGCATTGAAGCGTTCTCTTCTCGTCAGGTAAACCATTTCACTTGTTGTTTTTGCTGGACTGATGGCAAACGATGATTTGCCACACCCAAAAAACAGCTGCAAATGTACGAATTATCGGTTTCAACTGCCAACTGCCGTTCGTCAACTTTGCATTGTGTTTTTTAAGGTGAAAATCGGGCGGAGCGGCTTTTTCATCTAATTTATTCTCCTTTTTGTTTTCAAAACCGCCAATCTTGCACCATGAATTTTTACAACCAAAAATAGGATGACATTGAGCGGCGACATCAAACAAAGAATGATGCGGCTGGCCTCGAACAGGGCCATTCGGCACACGCTCTTTTGGGTGGCGCTCTTCCTGTTGTATTCGATTGTGGAGGTGCTTGTTACCCGGCAGCCTTTTATTTACACTGTCGGCAATAACGTGGTTCGCCTTATTTTACTGGGCATTGCAGTGTATTATAATGTTTATCGGCTGATACCCAGGTACCTCGCCGACAAGCGGTTTTTCTGGTATCTCGGCTTTTTGTTGCTCACGGTTTTCATCGTAACGCCGATCGAAGTTTTTTTTATCTATGCAAAATCTGGCAATTACCCAGAGATGCAGCGGCAGGTTTTGGAGAACTTGAACTGGCAGTTTTTGCCCAATTTTTTCGTGCTCAGCACTTCCACCGTCGTGAAAATCACGGTGGATTGGTACACCAATATACGGGAGAAACAAGAACTCGTGACGGAGACGATGCAGTCGGAACTGAGGTTTCTCAAGTCCCAAATCAACCCACACTTCCTGTTCAACACCTTGAATAGTCTTTACGCACTGACGCTAAAAAAGTCCGATTTGGCGCCTGATATTGTGCTTAAACTTTCGGAAATGATGCGTTACATGCTCTACGAGTGCAACGAAAAATGGGTGCCGCTCAGCAAGGAAGTCAACTATGTCGCCAATTACCTCGAACTTGAACGCATCCGGCAAGGCAATCGGGTGGACATCAGCTACACCGTGGACGGCTTGGTGAGCCACCAAAAAATAGCCCCTCTGATGTTCATTCCTTTCATCGAAAACTGTTTCAAACATGGCCTTGGCAGCCAGATTTCACGGGGTTTTGTGAAAATCCACTTGGATGTTCGGGGCGATGAGATAGATTTACAAATTGAAAACAGCAAAGCAGAGGCGATGCCAAAGCAACTTCATCCACGGAGCGGGGGGATTGGTTTGGTGAACGTTCGGCGCAGGCTCGACCTGCTTTACCCCAATAGTTATCAACTAAAAGTTGACGATGCACCGACGACTTATACCGTAAACCTTCATTTACAATTGGAGAACTAGGCGATTGGTTTCACAATTGGCCTTCAAAACAATTCGACAATCTTAACTATCAAAACAATCTAAATATGATTAACGCCATTATTGTTGACGACGAACCGCTTGCACTCGATGTACTGGAAACCTATTTGGAAAAAATGCCAGACATCCACCTCGTGCAGCGCTGCACCAATGCCTTCGAAGCAAACGAAGCTTTGAAAAACCATGACATTGACCTGATGTTCCTTGACATTCAGATGCCGCAGCTCACGGGGATTGACTTTCTGAAAACGCTCACCGACCCGCCTTTGGTCATTTTCACAACAGCCTATTCCAACTATGCCATTGAGGGATTTGAGTTAAATGCGACCGATTATCTGCTGAAGCCCATCTCCTTGGAGCGTTTCATGAAGGCCGTCAACAAGGCTGTTGACCAAGTAGAATTGAAGCGGAAGGAAGGCGCACACCATGTGGAAATTGGCGACGCCGAGGATTTCATCTTCGTAAAAGCGGACAAAAAATTTGTGAAGGTGAATTTCTCGGAAGTGCTGTACATCGAGGGTTTGAAGGACTACGTCATCATCCGCACAGAAAAGGGTCGTGTGATTACGCTCCAAACGATGAAAAGCTTGGAGGAGAAACTGCCGTCCAAGATTTTCCGCCGTATCCACCGCTCCTACATCGTCAATATCGGCAAGGTAGAAGCCATCGTGGGCAATATGGTGGAGGTCATCGAAAAAGCCCAACCCAAGCATTTGCCCATTGGCAAAAATTACCGGGATGAACTGCTGGGCATGGTGAATGACAACCGACTTTAGGGTGAATCACACCATTTTTAGCAACCGCATTTCATGCCAAAGCGTGGTGGAAAGGCCGTCTTTTAGCGAACGTGGCTCATAGTCCAATTCGGCCTTCGCCTTGGCGTTGTCGCCGATATACGTCACCCCGGACAACACCCGCAGGCTCTCCGATGAATAGTCGGCGGGGATCGGAAAGACGATTTCCAACACGGACATGATGCCAGAAAGAAACCGCATCAGGCCAGGTTTTACGGCCCTTGGCAATTTTTTTCCGGTAATGCGGTGAGCAAGCCCCATTGCATCAATTAAACTATGGGTTGGGCCAGCAATGATATATTTTTCTCCCTGCCTGCCTTTTAGCATGGCTTGGTAGTGCGCTTGCGCAATATCCTCCACATGCGCCCAAGAATAAGCGACTTTCCTGGGAACCATGGGCAGCTTGCCCCTGAGGTACTTAATCAGGGTAGTTCTGACGGTACTTGTATCGCCCGGCCCATTAATTAGTCCCGGCATCACCACCACAAGCGGCAGTCCTTTTTTCATAAAATCCAAGGCTATTTTGTGGGCTTCGGCCTTGGTAAAGTCGTAGTGGCTGATGTGCTTGCCTTCGTAATGGTAGCTTTCGTCCACCAGTTTCCCTTTAGTATCCGAATTAACGGCGAGGCTGCTGGTGTAAACCCCTTTTTTGATTCCCAGCTCCTGCATCAATTCCAGCACATTTCGAGTACCGTCAATATTGATTCGTGAGCCTTCTTTTCTGAATTTTCGGCGAGCGCCAATTTTGTACCAACCTGCTACATGGAACACGCCATCGCAACCCGTCATCGGTGCTTTCATACTTGCCTTGTCTGTCACATCGCCTTTCACGAGCTGGCATCCCAGTTCGGTTAGGCCCTTTGCTTTCTCCAGATTTCTGACCAATGCGATGACTTCGTGGCCTTCTGAGCGGAGGAGCTGGGCGAGGTAGCTGCCAACAAAACCGGTGGCACCGGTAAGGAAATAGGTCATTTTACTTGTTGTAAAGTTGGTTGAAGCCGCAATTTTAATTGTTTTTGTTGATTTCGATCGCTGCAATTTTCCTTTGTTTCAACGCAAAACGGTCGGTCGGCCGCACGTCAATTTACTCAAAATCATAAGCAGGGCATAGGGGGTGAGGGATGATTTCGTGTCATTTTAACATTATTATCCTGTACAACAATCTCCTTTCCAAGCCTAGCCAAATTTTAAAGTTCTATTCCTGAATCCAGTATTCAAGCAGCCCATCGTTTAAGTATTTCTGTTTTTTCACATCACCTAAATCATTCGTTATGAAAATCGCCATTTCAACGATTGCTACCTTTGGTAGCCTGCTGCTTGCAACCTTCTGCCAATCCCGTTCCTTCACCGATTCATTGGGATTTCAATGTATTTTGGTTGGCCTTCAAACGGAGTCCGTGACTACTGCTGCTTTTTTTCAAAAAAAACAAGCACTGCTGAAGGCACAGATGGAAGCAGTGAATATGCAACTTGCTGCAAATGCTGGCCGCCGCAACCGCAAGTTCCAAAAAGCATTGGAGCTTAAACTGCATTTGATGGAAGCCCAATCATTGCTCGAAGAGCAATCTGATGTCTCGATGCTGAAAATCCGCTACCGCAAGGGCGTTGACCTCATTCGGGTGATGTATGAGAAAATACTGGGCCTCGACCACCATTTCACGAGTTTGCACACTTACCAGAACATTAGCACTTTGTCTAATCCGAACTCCTATCCAGCTTTCGAAAAGGCGAAGGATTTGATTGAAAAAAACAAGAACAAGCGCTACTCGCTCAAGCTGCCGGGCTTGCTCCAAACCAACCCGCTGGTGTCCGGTACGTTCATGCTGGTGGGGCTATTGATGGGGGAAAGCAGCCAAGAAGTGAAGGAGGAGGAGGCTGGCAAAGTAGCCTGCATCCTCGATTTCACGGTGCGGATGAACGCCGATATGGGCGTCATTCGGAACGAGACGGAGTTTTTGAAAGATGCGAACCAGGCGCTGCTGCAGGACTGCCAGCGATTGTTCATGGACTATGGCAAGGCGGTGGGCTACCACCTCAGCATCGAGGAGTGCCGCAACACGGACGATTGGGAGACGCTGTTTGAGCAATTGGACGAAAAAATGGCCGCCATTGAAGGTGGCCTGTCAAACGGAAATGGCCCCGTCTTGGCTTCCAGCAAAGATTTGGTGAACATCGAATTTGCTACGCAGCGAGTATCCGACTTCATTACGAAGTACAGCAATTTCATTGGTCAAGGCACGCAGTATTACCAGAAATTCGACCACATCGTGAACACTTATGAGAACGAAGATGCCTGCCAATCTGAACTTCCCCGCCAATTTTCGGAGCTAAAAAAGGACATCAGCTCCACCATCGAAAAGTTCAACAACACTTACAATTTGCCGGAAATTCAGGGGTCGAGGTTGAAGGATTTGATGTATGGGGTTGGGGAGTGAGTTCAATGGTCAACCATCTCAAGCAGCCACTCCCGCTCCGTCAGCCGCGCAGCGTTTTCGATGCGGCTTCGCAATGCGATACGTTCGGTTTTGTCGAAGGGGTTCATCTCGATGAGCGACTGTGTGAAGCGGATGATGTTGAGGTAATTTTCCTTGTGATAACCAAAAGCACGTTGTCGGCGAATATAAGTTTTCATGTTGCGGAGGTGCGCTTCCAATACTTCGTATTCACCAGTTTCGTAATAGATTTTCAGTTGTAAGGTCTTGGCTATCAGGTTGTTGATTAAATCCTTGAAATCGGAACGCTGAAGGTGCAGCAGCGCTTCCCGGTGGTTTTTCTTCGCAAATTCGAGTCGGGCAAGGTTGAGCGAAGCCGTGATGTTGCGGTGTTCCCGCTCCAGTGCGTTTTTGTTTTTTAGGATAAAATCCTCCACCCAATCCACCTCATCGATGCGCAGGCCAATGGCCACGATAATGTTAAAAGCGAAACGGGAAAGGCGTCCTTCTAATTTGGCCTGAATGAGCCGGTGCTGACGAACACGGTTTTCCATACGATTGACTCCAATTTTATTGACGTCAGTGCGGTGAAATACTTGGTTCCCAAATATCGGGTTGCAGGTTTCCCCCAACCCGTTCGATGCCTCGCTCAAGGTAAAGGTTTCAAGCGTCACAGTAGGTAAATCGTTAATATTCAGTGTGGTGGATGCGATGGGTAGGCAGGTCAGAGAGGAGTCCTTCCTTGCACCGGGCTTTATTTTTGCTTCGCAAAACTTGGTCCCTGGACTTTATTTTTTCAAGATAGAAGATGAAGGACAGGTGTTAGCTGCCGGGAAAGTGGTTAGGCGGTAAGGGCTTCTAGAGGTTCAAAGCGGCCAGTTTGATTTACCTAATCAAACTGGCTTTTTTATTTGGAACGATTGCCCCCATTTCTGCTCATTTTCTTACAATTTCGCAAAACATCCGCTTTATATCTGCAATTTTATGTCGAGAATGAATTATGTTTGGGTGCTGAATTCAATTTTGACAAACACTAACAAACCCAATCTTATGAAAAAGCGCTTAACTTTATTGTTCTCCATCCTCTTTTGCGGTATGCTTCAAAATGAAGCCAACTCCCAGTGCGGTATAACCCTGTGCACAGTCCCTATACCATCTTATGATGCTCCCGCTGCCTGCATACTTTCCAGTGAACACGACCTTGATTGCTATTATGGGCAAACGATAGCCAATATTCCCATCAGTTTCCCCCCATTTTGGTGCACCAGTATTGAGAATAACCAATGGTTTGCCTTCACCGCATCAAGTTCAAATGTCAGCTTCAACATTGAGGCACTGAACTGTGTAACAGGTGGTGCCATTCAGGTAGCGCTATTGGAAACGGTAGATTGTGTCAATTTTAACTTTGTTTCTGATTGTTTAGGCAATATCCCTTCAGGAACAACTTCGACACTTACGAATAATGTACCGCTGACACCAGGTACTGTTTACTATTTAATGATAGATGGCTCTGCTGGTGCACAATGTGACTTTGCCATCAATGGCTCCTCATCTATCACATCAGGCCCTTCTAATGTTTGTATTCCTGGCGGACCGTTTAGTTATTTTACAAGTGATTCGGCAGAATGGAGCATTTTGCCATCTAATATGGGAAGTTTTATTGGCGCTAATTTCGGCCCAATTGTATCTGTTGCGTGGACTCAAGCTGGAACTGCTCAAATATGCGCTCAAAATGTGGATTGCCCAAATGTGCCATTATTTTGCTTAAATGTTTCCATTGGTGAATATGTGGTGGCTGAGCATACCCATTATTTATGCCCTGGCCAATCCGTGATATGTGGAGAACAACTATTTTCCTCGCCCGGCACCTATACGTTCAATGTCA
Organism: Saprospiraceae bacterium; assembly: GCA_041752395.1. Taxonomy (GTDB): domain Bacteria; phylum Bacteroidota; class Bacteroidia; order Chitinophagales; family Saprospiraceae; genus UBA6168. The sequence continues at coordinate 38,815 of JBGSWN010000133.1, forward strand.
ATTCACCATCTGGATGTGATAGTTTAATTACGTGTATAATTGCTGCCTATTCGCCCAATATCACTGAATTGGGAAATATAACATTGCCCTGTGATGGGATTTATACCGCCTGCGGTGAAACATATACCAACTTGGGTCAACACCAGGCAGTATGCACTGGCTGGAAGGGTTGCGATAGCCTTGTCAATTTTAACCTAATTGCTGGCGATGTCATTGCGGATGCAGGCCCAAATGAGGTGTTGGATTGCGATATGACCACCGTCGTTTTGGATGGGTCAGGCTCCTCACAAGGCAGTGAATTTACTTATGAATGGACAACCACCAATGGGGATATTGTTGGTGGAAATACAGCAGTGATGGCCACCGCAAATGCGCCAGGTGTTTATTGTCTTGCAGTGACAGATTTGGCAACAGGCTGTACTGTGGTCGATTGCACGGCGGTGACCGCTTTGGCTGGTGGATTTGACGTTCAAGCTTCTATTTGCGAAGGTGATAGCTATGATTTTAATGGTGAAATATTAACAGATGCTGATGTTTATACGACCACCTATACTTTGTCTTCTGGTTGTGATAGTACTGTGAACCTAACATTGACAGTACTTCCACCAGCTATAAGAACACAAATTTTGAGCATTTGCGAAGGTGAAACCATCGTTATCAATGGCGAAGAAATAAGCGGGGCAGATACTTTGATTTATGTGTTTACCAATGGCAGTGTGCATGGTTGCGACAGCATCGTTAATGTAATTGTTGATGTATTGCCAACTGAAAGTTCAGCATTTGATCAGAATATATGCGATGGCGATACTTATAATTTTAATGGTGAATTACTCACCAATGCAGGTGTATATGAGGCGATTTATTCAGCCGAAAATGGCTGTGATAGCGTGGTGACGCTTTCGCTTATGGTGTATCCACCCACGCCAATTACCAATCAATCATTGGAAGTGCTGCAAGGGTATATATACAATGGCACAACGATTAATGTCGACACATTGCTAACCGAGCATTTGTTAAATGTTTATGGTTGCGACAGCACTGTGGTTACCAACTTTACCGTGCTGCCCAATGCCATACAAGATTTGCTTGGGCAAACCAGCTTCGAGATATTTCCGAACCCGACCAGTGGCGATTTCACCATTCGTTTTACCTTAAATCATCCAAGCACCATCAGCCTAAAAATGTTGGATGTCATTGGTCGGACGATGTCATCATCATGGTCGGAAACCCGGTTTGAAGCTGGTGAACATTTGCTGCAAATAAATGCGAATGATTGGCCAAGCGGGGTATATTTCGTTCATTTCCAGACAGATAGTGGGATGCTTGCGCAAAAGGTTGTCGTGGATTGACACCTATCACGACTGCACTTTTTGCAGTTTGCCCCGTACTTTTTCCCACCTTCGGAAAAAAGCAGGGATACACTTGCCCGAAATCGGCGAGGGGGCATTGAACAGCACACAGATGCCAATGCCGTCTTCTGGATTAAAGGCTATTTCGCAAAGGAAATTGTTGACGAAGCCGGCGTGGTAGATCAGTTTATCATTACCATGTTCGAGTATTCGCCAGCCCTTGCCGTAGTAGGCTGAGTCACGGTCAATATAGCCGCCTAAAGTGGGCCGCTCCAAGCCCGTGCCGATGACAGGTGTGAAAACCTCCTTCAAAACCTCGGCGGGTATAATATCGGATTGGTGGCCAAGCAGTGCTTTAAGCCATTTTCCCATGTCGCTGATACTGGCATTCACGCCCCCCGCTGCGACAAAATTGTAGTATCGGTGCGTAATAGATTCAGCCGCCCAGCCATTCCTGGTGTATCGGTGGGGTAGGGCGTGATTGAGACTGTTCACCATGCTTTCATAGTCGCAGGAGGCATCGGAAATGCCCAGCGGCTCGAAGATTTTTTCGTGCAATAATTGATTGTAAGGCTTGCCCGAAGCTTTTTCCAAAATTGGCTCAATCAAACTGTAAGCCGCATTTTGGTAGCTGAAATATTCGCCTTCTTTTCCTGCTAACCTTGCGTGAGGATATTGCGCAAGCACATAAGTAGAGTCAAAACCATTTTCTATCAGATTGGAAAAAGCATGGTAGGGCAAGCCCGTTGTTTGCGTAAGCAAGTGCCTGACTTCCAGCCTTTGCGCCTGTTCTGGGTCGCTCATGTTAAAATCAGGTAGGTATTGCTGCACCTTGTCCGTCCATTTCAACTTTCCTTCCTCAACAATCATCGCTGTGAGGATGCTCGCAAATCCTTTTGACAGCGAACCTAGCCGGAAAACCGTGTGTTCGTCCACCCGCTCTGGACTGCCTTCTGCCCTCAGCCCATAACCTCGCATGAACACCACTTGGCTGTCTTTCACGATGACGATTCCAGCGCCGGGCGTCTGCGTCAGAATCATGGAATCCTCAAAATAACGGTGGTAATCCTTCAAAAAAACCTCCAACTGTGGGTCGAGGGGAGGTGGGGTGGGGCGGAGGGACGCTCCCATGGGGGCTTGGGGCTGCTCTGGTTGAGTGCAGCCAATAATAAAAAACAGTCCCAATATCAGGGGAGTTAACAGTCGAGCATTCATCATTCGGGCGAAAATAGTAAAAATCAAAAGGCTTGAACGGCCAAATCAACCCAACATTGTACAAACTTCCTTTACTCGCTCAATTGTGTTTCAAAATGAAAATACTGTCAACCCCCGGTGGCAACCAGCACTCGTAAGGGAAGCCTTTTTCCTTCGTAAAACCGTCCATGTCACCAAAAGTGACAATATAATCCTCTCGATCTACCCACCACCAGCTCTTGCCACCGCCGCTGTCCCTTGGCCCGGGCTTGTGCCAGCCATTGAACTCAAAGCCGCCATCAATTTGATTGGGCGTTATTTTTTTTGTTTGGGTCAAATAGTCCAGTGCTTGCCAGCGGCCCCGGTTCCAGGACAAATAATCATGTGTGGTTGTGATGGAAAAAACAGCGAAAAACAGCAAAAAAACTAAGCTAAATACAGCCGCACGATTGCTGGGAATTATCGGCTCTTTTGGCGAAAGGCAGATGAGCAACAACGGCAGAATTTGGAAAAAATAGCGGTCAAAACAATGAAGGTCCAACAGTAGAAACCCGATGTACAAAGCCAAATTTGTCAATGCAAAAACCAAGGTCGGTCGTTGTGCGACACCCTTGGAAAGGTTGGCTGGCACCAGCTTTTTTAACAGGAAAAATAAAGGCAAAATTGCAGCAATTGCAAGCGTTCTAAATAGGTTGATGGCCCAAATGGGCAAGTTTGGATGAATGTTCATGAAGAACTGACCATCCTTCAGCACTTTGGGGCCTACACCGAGGTTGTAAATCATATTGCCCCATGGGATTCTTTGCCAGGCAAATGCCTCAAACACAAGAATTGCAGTAATTAAGAGCCAAGTCTGCCAGCTCATTTTCGTCAGAAAACGAAAAGGTTTGGTGGTAAAAAAAAGGATAGTTACGGGCGACAAAAAGCAGCCAGTGTAAACCAAGATAATACCGATTCGTTGGGGCATTTGCCTGAAAACCCCTAAGTCTAACCGTCGCATCAGCTTTCCAAAATCGCCGTAGCCGTCAGGTGCGCCTTGTGAGATTTCCAGCCATTTTGAAAAAACGAAAAATAGCACCAGGTGGAGTACGAACGGCCAAAAAGCCTCACCGATATTTTTTAGCTTAATCCCTCCCCAAAAAAGCCAAGCCACCCCGAATGACAGTGGGAACATCAGCCCTTGCTGCCGCACAAACGTTGATAAAATACCAAAAAAAGTACCCCAAATCACCCATTTCATGGCGCCAGTTCGCAGGGCACGCACGTAATTCAAGGTACACATGGCGCCAAAAGCGAAAAATGGCACGTCGCTCATGAAGCTGAAAGAAAGGTTGAAAAACAAGGGATTGAAGGCGATAGCCAAGGTGGCGAGGAGCGAAAAACGGGCGGTTTGGTTCATTTCACGACAAAGCAGGTAGGTTGCCGCTAATCCTCCAAACCCAAGTACAAGTGTTGAAATCCGTAAAATAGTGAACGAAAACCCGAAAACCTTGCAGAACCCAGCACCCCAAAGTACTTGCGTAACCAAGGTCATTGACAGCCATTGGTCATATTTGAGCTTGCCCAAACTGAGGAGATTGAGCACGGTTCGCCCGTAGGAAAAATCGTCGTTGAGTGGGAAATCACCCAACGGGTTGGTTATTAAAATTGCCGTTATCCAAATGATAGCCAGCAACATCAGGTATTGGGTATTTTTTCTTCGCAAAACTTTCAATATTTCTGGGCGAGTCAGATTGGCAGCGCTAGCCCATTGAACAAAATATGTTGAACGCCAAATTAGGAGAAAATTCGGAGCACACTCCTTTTGCCCTAATGATAGCGGGTCAAGGCAAAAGTGGGTTTTAGCAAATTGAGATTTTTTTCAAGCCTCCTTAAAATTTTCTCAAGAAAAATTTCTTTCGTATTGTGAAAAGAACGTTAATTTGCCAATCGAAATAAAGCAAAGCGGAAAACAAGTTTTCGCAATTATTTTTCCTCAATTTTCTCAAAAAAACTTTATAAAAATTTGGGAATCGACTCGACAACAATTCAGTCTTTGGTTAAAATGGTTTAAGAATAAATGGTAGTACAAAAATTTATACTGTGAAGGCGTCCTTAGCCTTCCTTTTAACAGTCGGGGTGATTTCTTACAAGGGCGAGGCACAATGTGTCGTCGCTCTTTTTTATTCTGCTACTTTTGCCCCGTACTTTTTCCAATTTCTTTTGAATTTTTTCCTTTCTGAAATGATTAAAGCCACTAATATCCACAAATCTTATGGCGAGCTCCGGGTGCTCAAAGGCGTTGACCTTGAAATCCGGACGGGCGAAATCGTGAGCATCGTAGGCAAGTCAGGCGCTGGCAAAAGTACGCTACTGCACATACTTGGCACCCTCGACCGTTCAGACCAAGGCGATGTCGTTTTCGACGGAGTCAACGTTAACGCTTTGAAAAACAATGAGTTATCCAAATTTCGGAATACCCGTATTGGCTTTGTTTTTCAGTTTCACCACCTGCTCCCGGAATTCACTGCACTCGAAAATGTCTGCATCCCCGCCTTTATCAACGGCGTAGCGGAAGCCCCGGCACAGGCCCGTGCCAAAGAACTCCTCGATTACCTCGGTCTATCTGAGCGCCTAACGCACAAGCCCACGCAGCTTTCCGGTGGGGAGCAACAGCGGGTCGCCGTGGCCCGTGCGCTGATGAACCAGCCCGCCGTCATCTTCGCCGACGAGCCGACTGGCAACCTCGACACGGCTTCTTCCCAAGAGCTTCACCAACTTATTTTTCAGCTTCGCAAAGACTTCAACCAGACCTTCCTCATCGTCACCCACAACATGGAACTGGCCGCCATGAGCGACCGCACGGTGGAGATGCAGGACGGAAATTTGAAATAGCTACGAGTCATGAGTTTCAAGTTTCGAGCAGACACTACTCGAAGCTCAAAACTCGTAGCTCGCAGCTAAGAAGGAAGGCTCCATTCAAGCGTCGCTTGCCCATTGGCCGCCAAAAATTCGTTGGCTTTGCTGAAATGCTGGCTGCCGTTGAAAGCATCCCTTGCCAGCGGGGAGGGGTGGGCCGCTTCCAATATGAGGTGTTTAAAGGGGTCAATCAGGGCCGCTTTTTGCTTCGCAAAATTGCCCCAAAGCATGAACACTAGGCCACTTCGACCTGTAGAAAGTTTGCTGATAACAGCATCCGTAAAACGATGCCAGCCGATTTTTGCGTGGGAATTTGATGCTCCTTTTTCGACAGTCAAGGCAGCGTTGAGCAGGAAAACGCCCTGCTCGGCCCAGTGGGTCAAGTCGCCGTGCTTTGGGATAGTGCATCCAATATCAGCTTCCAATTCTTTGTAAATATTGCGCAGCGACGGAGGAATGGCGACGCCACGAGGCACGGAAAAGGAAAGCCCCATCGCCTCGCCTGGCTTGATGTAGGGGTCTTGCCCTAAAATAACAACTTTCACTTTTTCAAAAGGCGTCGTGTCGAAAGCATTGAAAATCAGCGGCCCAGGCGGGTATATGGTCTTGCCTGCGGCAATTTCTTTTTTCAAAAAAGCAGTGATACCCTGAAAATATGGCTGCTCGAACTCGTTGGCTAATGCTATTTTCCAGCTTTCTTCAATTTTTACGCTCATGATGCTTGGTCATTTTCATTATGTCAATTGTCATTGCGGCTTGGCGAACAAGGTAAGGATTTGCTGCGAAATCGGAACTTCGAAACGGATTTTCGAGTTTTCGGTTGGAAGCGGAGTGAAAGCATTGGAGTAAAAAGCTACCTTTGCCGCCGCAAAAGTTCTTTACAAGTTTGGCCCTGTAGCTCAGTGGATAGAGCATCTGCCTTCTAAGCAGAGGGTCCCTGGTTCGAGTCCAGGCTGGGTCACATCAAAGCTGTAATTCCTTGGAATTCAGCTTGTTAAACAAAAATCGGGAGCGGCTGTATTGTCGTCTCCCGATTTTTTTTTTGCAAAATCAAACCAAAGGCTTTTTACGCTTGAATAGCCATTTTAAGCTGAAAAACTCGGCAATTTGCCCCACACCCATGTCCCGCATGGACCAATAAGTGAGTGCCAGCCCCATCGGGAAAATCACCATCGTGTTCATCCAAGCAGCAGCCACGGCATCAATCACGAAGCGTTCCGCAATGTTTTTGCTGAAAATGCTGATGACGATGAAGAGCATGAAAAACACAATGGAGATGAGCAGCGGCCACCCGAATCCGCCCTTCCGAACGATGGCACCCATCGGAGCGCCCACGAAAAGAAATACCAGGCAAGCAAAGGCCAAACTGAACTTGGAGTGAAATTCGAAGACGTGCTTCACCCTTGATTCCTTGGTTTTTTCAAGTGAACGCAGCGTCGTTTCCGCTTGGTCCTGGATAACGTGGATGGGGCTTTTGGCCTTCTCCAACAGCTCATTTTGACGGCTAGGTTCGAAGGTTTCGAGGAAAGAACTGTACTGGTCGAGTGGTTTGTCAAGCACTTGTTTAAAGCCCACTTCTTCGGGCTTTTTAGGCGGCTCTGGCTTTTTTGCAGGCGTGTTTTCTTTTGGCGTGGGTTTGGTAATCACGGGCTTTGATGGTGTGATCCTTGCCTTGACGGGAGACTTGGTAGGCGCTTTAACGGGAGGGGCAGTTGCTTGCTTTTTTATCGCAATGCTATCTGGTTTCGGTGGCATTGGCTTGGTAGCGATAGTATCTGGCACGTCCTTTTTCGATGCCCGAAGAGAATCCATTTGTGTCCGTTTTTCCTCCGCTTCCTGCTTTTGCCTTTCCTTGTTTTTTTCTAGCGCAATTTTGTTGAGAAAGAAAAAATGCCGGTTGTTGCTGTCAGCCATTCGGTTCCCCTTTTCCTTTATTTCTTTGTCAATTGAGTCAATGGCCACCAGCAATTGGCGGTTGCTCAACATCGTGTGGTGCGATTTGAAAAGGTTCTCGTCCGTACGGTCGATTTCAAATTGATCGAGGTCAAAAACCTTGGTCCACGACTTGAACTTGGAGCGCATCAACGGATAGTTTCGCTTGCCGGCCTTGGTGATGGGTTTCGGTTCTGAAATCTGTTGACCTTCGTAAAGCTGCATCACAAAATACTTGTGGTCTTCCGAGCCAAACATGTGCCCACTGTCCGCTGCCACCATGGAGAGGCGGGCTTGACTGGCCTCCGTGTTGTCGTAAAGCAGCACATCTTTGATGGTGCTGTTGTCGGGCAGCTTGTCGCCAATACGGATGGAAAATCCTTGAAAATCTTGGTTAAAAAGGCTCTCTTCGAGGCTCAAGGCTGGTTTTTGCTGCCGGATATCGTAGAGGCGGGACTTGAATTTTAGGTTGGAAACTGGGATGAAATAATTGGAACAAAAAAAGGAAAAAACGCCAATCAAACCCGTGATGACCATGAGTGGTGCCATCGTCCGCCAGAGCGATACCCCCGCCGATTTCATGCTCGACAGTTCGTAGCGCTCCGCCAAATTGCCCAGCACCATCACCGAAGAAATGAGCACCGCTACGGGCAGCGAGAGTGGAACCATGCTGACTGATAAGTAACCGACTAGCTCTGTCAAAAGAAAAAAACCAACGCCTTTGCCAGCAATATCGTCAATGTACAGCCACAGCGTTTGCATCACAAACACGAAGAGTGCGATGAAGAACGTCACGATAAACGGCGGTACGAAGGACGTAATTAGGAGCTTATCTAATTTTTTCAGTTCCAAAAATTATTGCTTTTTCAGACAAAACGCAAAGGTAAGCCAAGCGTTGCAAGGTTTTGCTTTCTATTAAGGTTTGGGGGGGATTCAAGGTGATTGAGGTGAAATATTGGCGGCAAGTTGGGGAGGCCACTTGCTTTTTTTACCTTCACCGCTTTATTTTAAAACAGAAAACAACATGACATTACTAGCAGGAAAAGTGGCCCTCGTCACGGGCGGTTCAAGGGGTATCGGGGCAGCCATCGTTCGCCGGATGGTGGAAGAAGGTGCCAATGTGGCATTCACCTACCTTTCTTCCGCCGAAAAAGCCAATGCACTGGCGGCTGAATTGGCCAGTAATTACGGCGTTCAAGTGCAAGCCTACGCCTCTAACGCCGCTGATTTTGCGCAAGCGGAAACGCTCGTCAGCGACGTGCTTCGTGATTTTGGCAAAATTGACATCCTTGTAAATAATGCTGGAATCACCCGTGACAACCTCATGCTGCGCATGACCGAAGAGCAATGGGACGAAGTCATCAACACGAACCTAAAGTCCGTTTTCAACCTGACGAAACATGTGATGAAGCCGATGCTGAAGGCGAAATCTGGCAGTATCATCAACATGAGCAGCATCGTTGGTGTGACGGGAAATGCGGGCCAGGCGAACTACGCCGCTTCAAAAGCGGGTATTTTTGGTTTCACAAAATCCATTGCGAAGGAAGTGGGCTCCCGTAGCATCCGCTGCAATGCCATCGCTCCCGGTTTTATCGAAACGGAAATGACGGAGGCGTTGGACGAGAAGACAAGAGAAGCCTATTTCGCAAGCATTCCGATGAAGCGATTTGGGAAAGGGGAAGAAGTAGCAAACGCCTGTGTGTTCCTTGGTTCCGACATGTCAGCCTATATTTCCGGCCAAACAATTAGCGTCTGCGGAGCCCTGAACTGTTGATTTTTGACTGCTAGGTGCTGAGGTTTTAAACAAAAAAAGGCTTCTTTTCACGCAATGGCAAACTATTTGCAAGGTGCACCAAATTGGACTTAATCCATTTTGAACCATCAGCACCACCCTACTTTGATCAAATTCAAAGCGCAACAGCCATGAGACGCCAAGCATCCAAGCAGCAAAAATTAGATGAGCACCAGTGCATCGGCCACCGGGAAGGCGATTGGATCATCTTTACCTGTCCTGTTTGCAGGAATTACCAACGCAATATTAATTTTGTGACCAAAGAGGTCGTTGTCGTAAAAGGCAGTACAACGGCTATCCACGTAGGCGCCCACACGCCTTTCGTGACCACTTTGGCAGGGTTCAGCATAAACTGAACTGGCCTTTCGAACAGCATTTAATGTTCGAAGCACTGCACAAACCAAATTTTTACCAAAATAGAAGTAGGGAAATAAGGGAAAGCCGACCTTAATTTTGCGAGAAACTGCGCAAAGCGTCATTCACCTTGCGAATGGCCCGTTTGTTTGCCACGAATTTCACACCATCAAGCACGTCAATGGAACTGACGATGCCCGTCTGTTGCAGCACGGTCAAATGCTCAAGTATGTAAGATTCTTGCAAACGCAGCGATGCTGCCAACTTGGATGGGTCCATTCCGCCTTTGTCAAGTAATTTGTTGACAATGGCAAAGCGGTGCTTGTGGTTGAAAACACGTAGCAGATTCGTTGCCAACTCGACTTTTTCGCCGTTTAGGCATGGGGGATTTTTTGTGCTCATCAAATAGTGGTAACTGGTTAAAGGTACAAGCGCCAAAGATAGGAGGACACATTGATTTAACAATAGCCTTCAGATTTTTTTTTGAAGCATAAGAGGGAAATGCTATTTTCAAATGAAGCGCAATGAGGCCAGTATGCAATCGCTAAGTTTCCAATAAGAATTATTTTTCGGGGTAATGGGTGGTTCCCCATTTTACAAAGCACTGGTTTTCAGCGGCATGAACAATAGCCAAAAACCTAACTTACCATGGCATGTGATAAAACTGTTGGGTGAGCAAATTTTTATTTCAGCGGCTTACCATTTTGAAAAAATGCCAGCAATTTCTTCTGGTCGCAATGGTTGGCCTAAACAAGTAGGCAGCTTCCTAGCTTTGATTAGATTATCCTTCATTGATTGTCTGGTGACCTTTCACTGCTTCTACTTGATTGCCCCCTTATCATACTTCACGTTCACATTTATCCAAATTGCCCTCGCTACCCGGAAAAACCAAACGAACAAAAACGAGATGACGATGAGCAGTACCACGAAGGACATGTTTACGGACAAGTCGGTCAACCAAAGCAGCGCACCCACGAATCCGAGGCAGAAAAATGCCGTGATGATGTAGGAAATGAACATTGCACCATAGTAGAAACCCGGGCCGAGGAAGTATTTCTGGCCGCACTTGGGGCAATTTTCGGGCATGTCAAAAGGCTTGTTGAAGGAGAACGAGCCGGTAGGGAAGAGGTCGCCTTCATGGCAACGGGGACATTTGAGGTTGAGAATACTGTAAGCTTTCGAGCCTTTTTTAAAAATACCCATGAATCAAATTAAATTGGTGCGGCGCAAAGGTAGCTAACTCGCCTCGGAGGGCTTTGTGATTTTAATCACAGGCGCTCTTCCAAGAAATTTATTTTTAAAATAATTGCACCAATCCCTTGTCAATCTCATGGAATGGAATTTACTTTGCAATTCAAAGTTCTTTTTGAAACTCAACATACCGTGGAAAATAACAACGAACATCTCGAAACCTTGAGCCAGATTCGCTCCATGATGGAGCGCAGCAGCCGCTTCATTTCCTTGAGCGGTCTATCGGGCGTAGCAGCGGGCAGCTTTGCCTTGCTCGGCGCAGCGATGGTCTATGTTTACCTTGGCCTCAGCCCGTTTTCCAATTACCGCATCTTCTACGCCGACGTGTTGCAAAACGGCAAATGGGGCATCGGCTATGAGGCGTTCTTCCTGCTGGATGCAGCACTGGTTTTCCTGCTGGCGGTAGCCTCTGGCATCTATTTCACCACAAGGAAAGCAAAGCGGAAAGGGCAAAAAGTCTGGGACCAATCGGCGCTGCGGATGCTATCGAATCTTGCTATCCCGCTAATCGTTGGCGGAATTTTCTGCCTCGTGCTGTACCGGGAGCGGCAGATTCTGCTAATCGCCCCGGCCACCTTGGTTTTTTATGGATTGGCGCTGGTGAACGGCAGCAAGTTTACCCTGAACGATATTCGATACCTCGGCCTGTGTGAAATTGGCTTGGGAATTATTGGCCTGTTTTTCCCCGGGTATGGGCTGGAGCTTTGGGCGATTGGCTTTGGGCTGCTGCATATTGCTTATGGGTTGGTGATGTATAGGAAGTATGAATAGCTAATCTATTAAACCAAACTAGTAAAAAAGAAACAAAAATTTATTTAAAAATAAAAATCATGACTATAGCGCCGTCATTAAACGACTTCCAAATTAATTATCGCAAAGTCATTGAGTTATCAAAAGTTGCCGGAATTGTATGGTTCTTGCAAACCATTTTCAATATGGACAACTACGAACGCAAACAGGAAGTTTTAAGGAACTTCCCAAATGGAAGTGTTGGTAAATCCATAGCAAATATACTTGATGAAAATGGGTTAAGGCTAATCCCGAAATTTGAAAGCCATGATTTGAAACATTTGTTGTTGGGTTATAGCATGACTCCTGAAGATGAAGTTAAAATGCAAGCTTTTTTATTTGGAAATGGCAATTGGACACTGCCTTGCCTATCATTCCTATCACTTGGATTATTGATGCCAGAGATATGGCAAGATTTGATTAAAGCATACAAAAAGGGAAAAAACACCAAATCAATTCATCATTTAACTCTTGGAAATTGTGCTTCATTTGACTTGAATGAATTGAGGAAAAATTATGAGTTGGATAAATAACCATATCCAAAAACTCTAATAACCTATCTAACATCACATCAAAGAAATGAAGCACCTGCTTGAAAAGCTAGAAATCACCAAACTCGACAACCGTATCCGGTTGGGCATCATGTCCATCCTGATGGTGAACGATTGGGTGGATTTCGGCACTTTCAAGGAGATGCTCGGCCTCACGGACGGCAACCTCGCCAGTCACATGAAGGTGCTGGAAAGTGAAAATTATGTTGAAATGCGAAAACTCTTCGTTGGGCGCAAGCCGCAGACTTCTTACTCCACCACGGTGCTTGGGCGCAAGGCGTTCAACGACCATTTGGCGGCGCTGGAAGAGCTGTTAAAATCGGGGAGTTGAATTTTTTTTGACAATAAACTTTGAAATTCAAAGTTCTTTTTAAATTTGTAAAACCACTTGTTATGAATACATCAGATTCCAATCAAAACAACAACGGCAGCACCTTCAACCGATTCGGCCAGTGGCTCAAAGATTCGCTGGCTATCAAACTACTTTCTATCGGCTTTTTGGTGCTGATACTCCTCATCCCAAATGCCCTGATACAAGACCAAATCCGGGAGCGGCAAATGCGCCAACAGGAGGTAAAAAATGAAGTTAGTCTTTCGTGGGGCGGCAACCAGGCAATCCAGGGACCTGTCCTTGCCGTCCCCTACACTTCTTGGACGGTATTCCAGGATGGGAAGCGGAGCGAAAACCGTCACATCGCCTATTTTTTGCCCCAAAACCTTAAGGTGGATGGCGACCTGAAACACCAAATCCGCAAGCGGAGCATCTTCGACGTGGTACTCTACCAAGCGGGCATCACCCTGTCCGGTGAGTTTCAACAACCTGATTTTCAGGCACTTAACGTGAATCCGGCGGACGTGCATTGGAACGAGGCCCGCCTTGCCGTCGGCATTCAAGGCATGACCGGCATTAAGGAAGCCGTGCAGGTGGACTGGGCGGGCGAGCAGCGCCGCATGGAGCCGGGAACTCAAATGACGGCGCTTTTGGCCACAGGCGTCAGCACCCCCATCGGGCTTTCGGCGGACGGAAAAAGCTACAATTTCACCATCCCCATCAAACTAAACGGCAGCGAGTACCTCAGCTTTGAACCCGTGGGAAAGGCGACGACCGTTAACCTGAGCTCTGACTGGAATTCCCCAAGTTTCGAGGGCGCTTTCCTGCCCGACCAGCGGGAAATTACAGCAACTGGTTTCAAGGCGCAGTGGCAAGTCCTCGACCTGAACCGCCCTTACCCCCAGCAATGGTCGGACGAAGGGGTCAGTTTCGGTAGTTCCAGCATGGCGCTGCGGCTCATCCAGCCTGTGGACGAGTACCTAAAAAACACCCGCTCGGCGAAATATGCCATCCTAGTCATCGGCCTCACGTTCATGCTTTTCTTCTTTTTTGAGGTGCTGCGCAAACTTTTCATCCACCCATTCCAGTACCTGCTGGTAGGCTTGGCGCTTACGGTTTTTTACCTGCTTTTGCTCTCGCTTTCTGAGCATTTGGGCTTCAATACCGCCTATTTCATCTCTGCCGGAGCCACCATCTTGCTCATCTGCGGCTACAGCTTTTCCATGCTGGGCATCAAGCGGCTGGTTTTCCAGTTATTGGGCATGTTGTTGGCCATCTACGGTTTTATTTTCGTGCTGCTCCAGTTGGAGGATTTTGCACTCTTGGCAGGCAGTATCGGCGTGTTTGTAGCACTGGCAGCCGTGATGTACAGCTCCCGAAAAGTGGACTGGTACAATTTGAGAGTTGGCAGTTCGCCAGTTGGCAGTTCGCAGTCGGGGCAGGAGTAAAGTTTCAGCCTCAACAATACCCAATACCAAATTTCAAGATACAACAATCAGGCAATAGCAGCGGGAGGCTAAAGCAGAAAACATTGATTATCAATGGATTATGCCCAAACCTCCCACTTTTCGCCTTTGTACTTAATATTCCCAACCTCCAATTTTCGATACTGAACGATTAAGTCATGGCAATATTTGTGGTCTCCATAACAGTAGTTCTTTGATAGTCAGGGGTTTATCAATCAGTTTTTGAGCCATGGCTGGGGTTTGGTGCTGATATTTTTGTTCAAAAGGTGCCGCATTGGG
>JBGSWN010000134.1:0-7608 GCA_041752395.1 Saprospiraceae bacterium
GCCCACTACAAAGGCCATTTCCAATTCAAAATCCATCAGTTTCGTCGGGCCAAAAACAGGCTGCTCTTCGCCTTGCGGCAAGGTCTGTCCACTGGGCCGCTGAACGGGCGTACCCGATACCACGATGCTGGACGCCCGACCATGATAGCCAACGGGCAGGTGCTTCCAATTCGGCAGCAGCGGGTTGTCAGGCCGGAACATGGAGCCGACGTTCATGGCATGTTCGAGGCTGGAATAGAAGTCGGTGTAGTCGCCGATTTGGATGGGCAGCAGCATCTCCACCTTATCCATTGGATGCAGGAAGTGCCAAGCCAAGTCCTTCGCCTCGTCGTTGTTGGCGTCGAGGAGGTCGGCGAGGCGGTCCCGCAGTTGGCGAACCTTGGCCTTGCCGAGTGCCATCAGGTCGTTGAGGTAGCGATTGCTGTAAATCTCGTTGTCCAATTCCACGTCGTCGAGGAGGTCGAGGTAGTTCATCACCGCCAAATCCACCACGTTTTCGCCGATGGCGGAACAGAGCCGTGGCGTCGGATTGCTTTGGGTGCGGAACACGCCAAACGGCAGGTTCTGAATCGGAAAGTCGCTGTCGGCAGATACTTCCACCCACGATTTTCGAGTTGGGTCGTTTGCTTTAATCATATTTTCGGTTTGGGGTTTTTGGTTTTTGGTTTTGGGACCTAAACCCGAAACCAAAAACCAAAAACCATATCACTATTTTTCCAAAATAATTTTCTTCGTCAAAACACCGCTGCCGCTCTTCAGGCGGAGCAGGTACACCCCGCTTGGGAGTTCGCTTAGGTCAAATTTTGCATTGCTGCTGCCCATTTGCACCCGCTGGTTTTTCAGCAAAATACCGTTCACGGAGAACAGCATTGCGTCCATGTTTTCGTGACTTGGCTTTGAAAATTGGACATTCACCACACCTTTCGTTGGATTTGGTAAAACGCTGATGTTCAGGTCGTTGAGTTCATGTACAGCATTCACGGGCCAAGTTGTAAAACTCCATGACGCTGGCGTTGTGCCGCCACAGTTGTTGAAGGCCGTCACCCGCCAAAAGTAGGTGGTATTAACGTTCAGTGGCAAAGCCAACGAATAAGCTGACAGTGAAGTCGTCACGTCTGTCACGAGATTGGTGAAATTCGCATCGGTGGCCAATTGAAAATTATAGTTCGTTGCGCCAGCGACGGCATTCCAATCAAAGGCGGTGAGTACGTTCACGTTGGTTGCACTGTTTGCGGGAGCAACAAAAATAGGTGCAGCCGCTGGGGCTGTGATGTTCAGGTTGAAAGTTTCACTGACATTGTTTACGCCATCGGTACCAGTCAGCGTGACGGTGTAAGTGCCGGGCATCACGCTTATTAGGCTGAGCGCCAAGGACTCGTTGCTGCCAGCGGGCACTGGGTTTTGCAGGAAACTGATAGAAGCTCCAGTTGGAAGTCCACTTGCCGACAAGGTGACGCCATTTGCTCCAAAACACTGGCCAATGGCGAGTGAAATATTGGTATTGTTCGTGGGGCAGCTCGTCACGGTAGCTGGCGTGGCATTGAAAGTCAAATCGTCCAACGTCGTGAAACTGAAAACCTGCGGGGAAGAGGCGCCGCAATTTGTAGTTCCAACCACCTGCCAGAAGTAGGTCGTGCAAGGCTCCAGCGTACCCACCTGCTGAAAAGTTTGGCCAGTTTGTATGGTGACAATGATATTGTTCATGCCGGGGTCATCAGCCAAAACCAGCAAATAATCATTCGCAGTAGCAGACCACGAGAACAAGGGGTTCAGCCCTACGTCCATCACATTTGGTGCTGGCGCAATGGGCGCCGGAGCTGCCGGGCCGCCCAGCACATTCCAGGTCAGGCTGACGTTGCCGCTGTTTCCGAGTCCGTCCGTTGCCAATACCGCAAATGGGAAACTGCCCGTATTTGCTGAACCACTCAGCGTCACAGCCACTGTAGCACCCGGCGTTGCAGGATTTGGATTAAATAGGGCCATCGTTCCCGCTGGCAAGTTCGCTGCCATGAGCGTCACACCCGTTGCATCGTCAAAGGCAGTGCCCAGCGTGAGGCTGAAGTTGAGGGCAGTATCCACACAACTGGATAAGGTGTTGCCGGATGGCGATATTGAAAAATCGTTCGGAATGGTGCTGCACAGGTCGAGGCCCCAGTTTACGAGGCTGCCGCCATCTTGGCTAACGTCATCGTGTATGGTCAGTATCCAGTCCCCTGCAATGGATTCTCCGTTGAAGCTGCTCAAAGCACCCAGTGGCTGGAAAGTGCCAGCAATGGCGGGGGAAGTACCGTTGCACATATTCAACAAGTCGTCGTTGCTGGCAGTCGCTTGGTCATCCAGTGAAATCATCACATCATTTGCGCTGCAATCGCCGCCGCCGGGATTCTCAAAAAGCGAAATGGTTGTTCCCGAAGGGGAAGTAAGCTCCACCCGCAAGTCGCCGACCCAAGAATGGACGATGTTCAAGTTAGTCACATTGAGGTCGTCCACAAAGCCGCTGCCTGCAATCGTCAGCACGGAGGTAACGGTTGGGGTACCGCTCTGACTGATGATAATCGGTACATTGGTGGATACAGCTGGAGCGCAGGTAATGGCCCCAGTCTCGAAGCTAGCAGCATCCGTCGGCCAATCTCCTAGCCCGCAGATATTATCGCCCCGCACTCGCCAGTAGTAGGTGCTTGTTTGCGCCAGCGGCGCAACGGGCAGATAACTGGCTACTGTCAGGTTGGTGGCCGATTCGATGATGTTCGTGAATGCAGCATCCGTGGCAATTTCGATGCTGTACTTGACGCCAGCGGTAGCAGTCCAAGTGAAATTGGGCGTGAGGCCTACCCCGTTTGCACCTGCCGCCGGATTAATCGGGGCTGGTGGCATCGGCGTTTGCGAAGCGACCAAAAGCATGAGGTCAGAACTGTTGGATTCCGTACCGTCCGTGCCATCAAGTGTCAGGTTGTAGTTGCCTTCGGCAAGGGTGGCCGTATTGCTCAATGTTAGCGTCGTGGTAGCGCCCGGTGCTACTGGGTTTTGGGCAAAAGTAGCGGTCAGCCCTGCGGGCAAATTGGCGACGGAAAGCGTCACATCTGCTGTGAAATTCGGGCTGACGGTGATTTCATAAACCGCATCGGCGGGTGCACAGAGCGAGATATTGGCCGGACTGCCTGCCACGAAATAACTACACTGCAAGGCTGCCCTGCCATCCAGCACGATGATGCCCGTGTTGTCGGGGTCGAGCCAAGGTTTCAGGCTGTTGTTGGGTGCTCCACCGCCCGTCCATGAGGTATGGAACCAGCCGTAGGAGTCATTCAAATTATTGCCGCAGGCAGCGAAGCCGCCGTGCAGTTGGCCGACCACCCGGTGCTGGTTGTTGAAAAGCGGCGAGCCGGAAGAGCCGCCCTCCGTGGTGCCTACGTCCCAGTCGGCGATGGTGATGTGAGTGCTGTTTGGGTTTGGCGTTGTGCTGTTGTAGTCGGCAATGTAAGTTGGGTCGAACTCAAAACTGATGCGCTTTTCGTCGGTGTTGGGGTGGTGGATGCCGATGACCGTGTCCATCGGTGCGAAGTCCTCGGCGCTCCAGCCAGCGAAGAAGGCCTCGGCAGTTTCGGAAATGGGGTCGTCGAGTTCGACGAGCGTGAAGTCGGAGTTGGCGTTGGTTGCCCGCAGTACGGAGCCTGTATTGAAATCATTGAGCAGGCCATTGCCATTGCCGCCGCTGCCGGGCGAGTTGGGCTGACGGCAAGTGCTATTTTGGAAGTTCCAATAGGTGACAAGGGAAGGTGCCTGACCAGCTGTGATTCCGCAATGGTTGGCGGTCATAAAGTACGGTGTGCAGTCCTGGCGGGCATTGTTTACCAAAAAACCCGTGCAAAAAGTAGTGCCGCCGGTGCTGATGACGGCTACGGATTGGATGATGTCCCGGTAATGGTCCACGATGGCCCAACCATCTGCACCGCCGCAAATCACGTCGAGGTTGCAGGAGCCAGAGGCCAAATCGGCGAAGCCGACAAAGTCGTGGTTGACGTACTTGAGTTCGAGTTGCAGGGCGGACTGGCTGTGGGTGGGTACTTGTACCTCTATCACCAGTTCTTCACCGGGGAGGACGGGCGTCCAAAGCTGCTCGTGCTCCTCGTTGTCGGCGGGCGTGAACGGTCCCATAACTGTCTGATAATCTGGTGAATAGAGAATGAGTGAGCCGCCAGCAGGCATGAGGTATTTGGTGAAACCGAGGTTGAGAGACTTAGCGTTTTTGGATCGAATACGCAAGCGCCAGAGGGAATTGCCGTTGGCCAATTGCTCCCAATGACCGTCGGTTGCGGGGTTGATACTCACCTCGATTGGCTCCGCAAACCGGGGGGCGATACCGGGCCCCCGGTGTTCCATCTCGGCGGCCAAAAGTGCGGCATTGTCGAGATGAGGGATGAGGGCAACGGGGATTTGGTTGAGGGGGTTTTTTGCGTGAGCAATTCTTGGGTTGTTTTGGGAGAAAACGGCGATGCTAAAAAGCCCGGACAGCAGGAGTAAGGTCAGTTTTTTCATACAGAAAAATGGACTAGTGATCGGATGCGGGCAAAGGTAGCGTTTCAGTTGGGAATAGAAAGTTGGAAAAAAAAGCTGTCGGATGGCGACAAAAAGGAGGGGGCAATGCACCAAGGAATTGTCATTGGAAAGTACACACAGCAGACCGCAGGCTGGGAGCCGGGGTTCAAAGAGGCTGTTCAAAGGTTTTGCGAAGGGACTGCATTGGGCAATCCCTTCAAACCGCTACTGTCACGAAGCCTTCACTGGCATTGCCAGCATCGGGACATGCACCCGCCCGGCCACCTGTTGGGTGACACTGCGGTCGAAAATCCGTTCAAAAATCGTTATCCGTTCATGGACAAACATGGCGAGTGCCGTGCTTTTTAGGCCATTTCCGTATTTCACGAGGTCTTCCCAAAGGGCATCCGTTGGCACGGTCGGCACAGTTTTGATAGGGAAGGGGCTTTTAAATGCTGGCTGAATGACGACATCGGCCACCCGTTTGAAATAGACAATGGACGCCTCGCCCCCAAACCAAGTTGCCCATTTTTTGAGGTCCCGCTTGTGGGCATGCACCTGCTCGGGCGTCATGCAAAATTCTAGCTTTTGCAGGGGTGCGGGCTTCCATTCTGGCGGGATGGTCAGCACGGGTACTTCGCCCCTGCTGATGAGGTTGGCGGTGTTGCTGCCAAAGATTTTATTGGCCAAGCCGCTGACGCCCGTGGTCCCCATCACGATGAGCTTGGCTTTCGTCCTTTCAAAACGGCCCATGATGCCGCCCAAGAAGTGTTCGGCGTACAGCACTTTCGCCCGCCAGCGAGTGGTGGCGGGCAGCCGCAGCGCGTTGATTCGTTCTACCGCCAACGCTTTCAGGCGGGCTTCCTCCTCTTTTTTGCCGTTCATGATGAAGTCGTGTATTTTAGGGGAAGCCGACGAAGGTGGCATCATCACGATGTGCAGCAATTCGACCTCGTCGTTGCCTTTTTGCGCCAGCAAAAAAGCTTGGTCAAGCGCCTTTTGGGAGGTGGCGGAATAGTCGGTAGGAACAATCAGACGTGCCATTTTTTTCTTTTTTTTGTGAAAAATGCGGGAGCAAAAGCGACCCGGTAATTTAGGTATTTAGTTTTACAAAAGACGAACAAAACAAGGGCGGACGCCAAGGGAAATCTCACCGTTTTATGATGATTTTTATCATTTCCATCTTTGGTAGTGCTGCCGCAATGGATTTCGTGGCCATTTATCCCAAAACAAGCCGAAGCCGTCGAAAACTGGCAGGTGCAAGCCAGTTCGATGCCTATTTTTACGAACCTTGACGCCACCCGACATTTTTCACCAAAAGCAACGATATGAAATCAGCACTTTCCCTTTTCCTTCACATAGCCATTCTTGGTTGTCTTGCTGCGCAACCCGGCCTCAAGGCTGAATACTATAACGGCACCGATTTCGATGAAAAAGTGACCACCAGGATTGAGCCGATGATTGACCTTTCGTGGAACAACGACCCGCCCGTGGCCGGCATTGACCCGCATTACTGTTCTATTCGTTGGACAGGAATATTGAATGCACCGCAGTCGGGCACCTACACCTTCTCCGCCAAAGTGGACGATGGCATCCGGGTTTGGGTGGGCGGCATCCTCGTCATTGACAACTGGAAACTGAATGATGACGGGCGTTTTACCGGAAAAATTATCATGCAGGAAGGTGTGCCCTACAACCTAAAAGTAGAGTATTTCAATGCACTCGTGGAAGGCGAGGTGCGCCTGCTCTGGCAGCTACCCGAAGCCGAGCGCCCCATCATTGTTGAATCCAAATTTTTCACTCAAACGATACCGCCACCGCCACCAAAACCTGTAGAAACGAAGAAGCCCACCCCATCTGTCAAGCCGAAACCTAACCCAGAAGTCACAAAGAAACCGGCTTCAACCGCTCCGAAAGTGGAGGCACAAGCTGTGGTCTCCAAGGATACACTTGAAAGGTACATCCCCAAAAACGTGCTTTTCGAGCAAGGGAAAAGCGTGATGCTGCCGCAATCGGAACCAGGCTTGGACAACCTCGCCGGGTTCTTGGTCAGAAACCCCAAGCTCAAGCTCAAAGTGGAAGGTCACACGGACATCATCGGCGACACGGCCATGAACCAGGCGCTGTCGGAGGAGCGGGCCAAGGTGGTGGCGGAATATTTGGCGACGAAAGGCGTGGAGCAAAACCGCATCCAAGCGAAAGGATATGGCAGCTCTCGACCGCTCGTAAAAGGCAATACAAAAAGGGGATTTGCGAAAAATAGGCGGGTGGCGTTTATCATTTATCAATGACGCATTGTTGCCGTCAACAGTTTCGAGCTGGTGTTGTTGATGCAAATGGCTTGACAATTGGTATTGTCAGCCGAAAAGCATTTTTAGTATGAAGTGGATAAAACGCATTGTAATATTCCTGTTTTCCTTGTACGTACTGGTCTGTGGCGTCTTGTATTTTCAGCAAGAACGCCTGATTTTTCACCCCGATAAGCTCGGTGAGGATTATGTTTTCAGCGAAGGTGAGGAGGTGGAACTGCCCGTTGCCGAAGGCATCTCCCTCAATTGCCTTTGGATGAAAGAGCCGTCTTCACGGGGCGTCATTCTCTACCTGCACGGCAATAGGGGCAGCAACCGCCGCTGCTACCACCAAGCGCAAACAATGGCGGGCGACGGCTACGACATCTTCATGCCCGACTACCGGGGCTTTGGGAAAAGTGATGGGGAAATTGTTTCGGAGGAACAGCTTTTTGGCGATGTGCAGGTGGCTTATGATTTTTTGAAAAAGCATTACGAAGAAAGCCAAATCGTGGTGGTGGGCTATTCCATCGGCTCTGGCATGGCCAGTTATCTCGCCGCCAACAACCGCCCGCAGCAGCTCGTGCTACTGGCGCCGTACACCAGCGTTGTTGATTTGAAAAATGGGATGGCGCCTTTCCTACCCGATTTTTTGCTGAAATACCCGCTTAGGAGTTATGCTTTTCTACAAAAAGTAAAGTTCCCCGTCACGCTGTTTCACGGTGAGTTTGACGAAGTCATCCCGTTCAATTCTTCGGTGAAATTGCAGGCCATCAACCCAAGCTTG
>JBGSWN010000135.1:0-21703 GCA_041752395.1 Saprospiraceae bacterium
AAGATAGAATTATGCTAATTTGCAGGATTGAAAATTATCGGGGCGTAGCGGGTTGCAGAAAAGATGACAGGTAGGTGGAATGGACAACTTTTTATGAAAAAATGAAAATTTGACTTTTTTCACAACCTGCGTTGTGTGCAACCAAAAGAAAAAAAAACAAACAGAAAATCAAAACGAACGGAATAACCTGTAAACCATTTATTCATCTTTAAATTTACCGATTATGAAATCAAAATTTTTCACAAGCGCAACGGTTTTCGCTACAGTTATGGCAAATTTACTCCATTGTGAAATTTGTCTGGCACAGTACTACGAAATCAGTCTTAAAGAAAAGACACAAAATTCAGAGTGGATTGTTGAAGGGGAAATAATCGAATCAATTTCCTACGAAGCACAAGGGAATGTTTTTACTTGCCACAAGTTGAACGTACTGAACAGTATTTTCCCACTTGAATCGCCCTGTAACAGCACTTTGGAGTCAGTAGGATTAGGATATTGTGTTTACGTCATCACTCGTGGAGGGGTAACACAAGAAGTCATTGAGAACTGGTCACATGCCCTTAAACTTGCGGAAGGAGAAAGAGGCTTATTTTATCTCACTAATACTTCCCGCCCAGTTCTATATACTGACGCTCCGTCATACGAAGCCTACGCAGGACCGCAAGGATTCATCCACTATGGATTGGACGATTTTGCAAATTTTCATGGAAATGAAGTATTCTATTCTTATTCCAATCCAGAAAATGAGATTATTCAGCCAATTTATGAAGCTTTGGACACAGTGGTGAATAAGGAATCATTTGTGAGAAATGAATGGGAACTTTGGTATCTTCTTGACAATGTTCAACTCAACAATAATAAAATCACTTTTGATGTAAGGGTAAAAGCGGCTTGGGGCAATGCTTTTAAAATTAAAGACCTATCGCTTCGACTCAAACATGATACCACATTCTTTGGAAAAAACCTCCTGTTGAACGGGAATATTAGTTCTACCCTTGACTCAGAACTATCCCAAAGCGGTATAACTATTTCTTCCAGCCAACTGGCTGAAGATGAACTTTCTATAAACTTTTCCAATGACACACCATCTAATGATGATTTTATTGATGAATCCCATCAAAAACTATTGACTGTCCAACTTACATTACAAGATTTTAATTTTCAGGGGATTCCTTATTTTGAAATACTGACTGAAGGCGGAGGAACGACCCAAATTATATACGACGATGAATTGAACGAAATAATCCCTGATAAGACGAAGTTGATAACTGATTTAGGTGAATTTAGTTTGTGTGGAGGAATCAACAATGTCATGCCTCTTGAAGTTGCGGCAGGAGTACAGGAAGCGAACTCTTTAGTCTTTGATGCCAATCCATATGCGGGAATTATCACAATCACGGGCTTTGATTTTGATGATTTAGATGAAGCGAATTTGGCGGCTAATATTCCAAATAATTACAGGGTAGAATTTGCATCAATAATTGGCGGTGTCATCCGTGTTACTCCGTTTGTTTCTGATTATATTCAATGGGATGATGAAGCAATAAGAGTAAAAGTTCCCTCAATTGGCTACCGTGTCGATGGAAACGTGTTGAACTTAAACCCTGAATGGCTTGCGGCTGCAACTGGCAGGGTGAGGGTTGTTACACCCGCAGCCACTTGTGAAAGTCCTGCAGATTTAATTGTTGAGTTTGTTCATTGGAACGCCTCTGTTGGGAATAATGTGAATAATCATGAAGCAGTTCGATTACGACTCAAAGCATTAGACCACCTAACGACTCAAAATAATAACAACGGGTACGAATTTTTCTTCACACAGAATTTTATCAACAACATGCCTAATGGCTCACAAGCAGCTGTTCAGGCAGCTCTTGATACATGGTGTACTGCAAGGGCAAATTTTGAAATAGTTGCAGAAAATGCAATTGAAGAACCTGATTTTGCAGGTATCCTTGATTGGGGTGTGCTGCCCGCAGGGTTTGTTGCAGATTCAAGGCAGGTGGTTGAAAACAATTTGATTGCTTGCGAGGCAAACGACGCTCCCGTAAGAAGCTTGGGGATTATTTTCTCAAATGCGGTAGATTTTGCAACCGATGTAGAC
This sequence comes from Saprospiraceae bacterium, assembly GCA_041752395.1. Lineage (GTDB taxonomy): Bacteria > Bacteroidota > Bacteroidia > Chitinophagales > Saprospiraceae > UBA6168. The sequence goes on from JBGSWN010000135.1 coordinate 2,102, forward strand.
CCAGGAGATTTTGATGTTGAATCGGTAGCCTTGCATGAACTGGGTCACAATCATACTTTAGGTCATGTCAGTAATGCAAACCATGTTATGCACGGAGTAGTCGCAGACATGGACAGGGATTTGGATGCTCCTGATAATTCCGGTGGACAGCACGTCGTAAACGCAAGTTCTGTACAAGTTGATTGCCCGATTGGTGGAAATAATATCATTCTCCCTCCAATGATACCACTTGGCCCTTGTGTCAATAGCACATACGAACTTTCAGAGCGATTAAAAGTGACTATTTTTCCTAACCCTGCCAATACCAGTTTTGAACTTGAAAGCGAAGATGAAGAAATATTTGAGGTTAGGGTTTTTGATGTTTCAGGCAAATTAGTTTTTGCCGAAAGAAACATACGTTCTTATCACTATCTGTTTGACAATCAGCTTAATTCTGGACTATATTTCTTGAAAGTAACCTTCAAAAACCAATTACAACTCACTCAAAAATTAATTGTTACAAGATGAAATTAGCATATCTAAGTATAATAGCAATATTCCTGTTATCTAATTGTTCCCACAAATTAACAGGAGATGGAAATACCAAAGTCTGTCCCGAACTTAAACAACTTGTGGATTCGGGATGGGAAGTGGTTGCTTCTGATACTTCGGATTACAGAAACTTGAGGTACTCATGCAATGAAAGTTTCGCAACGCAGTTTCCAAAAATAATAATGACCGAGAACTGTAAAGAAGGGTTAACAAAAACCAAACTTGTTAACCTTTTGGGCGAACCAGATTCCATTTTGCAGAGAGCAACTTCGGACTTCAAATTAATTGACCGTTCGATAGTCCCCGAAAAGTACAACACACTAATTTACAAATGTTTGTCTCCTCGCCTTTCACTAAGTGATGATGGGACTACTCACCAATCGCAAAAAACTTTTCTCCTACTGATAGATAAGAAAAAGGAGAAGTTTCATCAAGTTTTTAGTCTCGGAAGATAGAAAAGAAGGCAGCACACAACAACGCATACACGGCAAGCGGGGCTATGCGCCCCGCCTGCGTGTATGCAGCCGTTAACTTTCATATACTCATCTAAACTATCTAAGCTCTCACGGGTTTGGCAGTGGCCAAATTTAGCAGCTAGAATTGAACAATCTTTCGTTCTTGCTTTATTTCTAAAAAGGTCAACCCCACGTTGAATACCAAATTATCAACCATTGGCCGCTGCCTAACCCGAACAAAGCTGCAAATCTTCCCCACTCCTTTTTTCTCCCTTTTCCTTTGCCATGTCCCCCAAATCCCCGACCATTGCATCGAATTCGACCAGCCCTGCCATTGATGCCAATTACCAATTTTTTTAAACTAAACAACATGAAACGGACGTACGCCATCCTGCTTTTCCTTTCCCTTTTTGCTGTGCAATGGGCCACTGCCCAAGACGCCAAAATGAAATCCTACGTGGACGGTTTGATGAAGAAAATGACCGTCGAGGAGAAAATCGGGCAACTCAACCTCGTCGTGACGGGCTATGTGCCCACGGGCACGTCAGTCAGTTCCAACACTGAAGAAAAAATCAAAAAAGGCCAAGTCGGCGGCATGTTTGGGGCGCACGACCCTGTGCGGATGCGGCTCATTCAGGACATCGCCATGAAGAACAGCCGCCTGAAAATCCCGCTGTTTTTTGGCTTGGATGTGATTCACGGTCATCGCACCATCTTCCCCATCCCGTTGGGCCTCTCCGCCACTTGGGACATGGCTTTGATTGAAAAGTCAGCCCGAATCGCTGCCCAGGAAGCGACTGCTGAGGGCCTGAATTTGACTTTTTCACCGATGGTGGACATCGCCCGTGACCCTCGTTGGGGCCGCATCAGCGAAGGGAACGGCGAAGACCCCTACCTCGGTTCGCAAATTGCCAAGGCAATGGTGCACGGCTACCAAGGCGATGATTTGTCCAAAAACAACTCGCTCATGGCCTGCGTGAAGCACTTCGCCCTGTACGGCGGTGCCGAAGCTGGCCGGGATTACAATACCGTGGACATGAGCCGCATCACCATGTTCAACTACTACCTGCCACCCTACAAAGCCGCCGTGGACGCTGGCGTGGGCAGTGTGATGACCAGCTTTAACGTCGTGGATGAGGTGCCAGCCAGTGGGAATCGCTGGCTAATGACCGATTTGCTCCGCAACCAATGGGGCTTCAAAGGCTTCGTGATGACGGACTACACGGCCATTAATGAGATGACACAGCACGGCCTCGGCGACCTGCAAGCGGTGTCTGCACTCGCCCTCAAAGCGGGCGTGGACATGGACATGGTCGGCGAAGGTTTTTTGACCACCCTCCAAAAATCACTGGACGAGGGCAAGGTGAAAATGGCGGATATTGACCTCGCTTGTCGCCGCATTTTGGAAGCAAAATGGAAGATGGGCCTTTTTGAAGACCCCTACCGCCGCTTGGACGCCAGCCGTCCAGCCAAGGAAATCATGACGGTTGAGAACCGGAAAGCTGCCCGTGAAATTGCGGCACACAGCTTTGTTTTATTGAAAAACGAAAAGCAAATCTTGCCCTTGGCAAAAACAGGCAAAACGGTTGCTTTCGTGGGGCCATTTGTGGACAACCACCGGGACATGCTCGGCACTTGGGTCATCGGCGGCGAGTGGGAAAAGTCGGTGAGTGTGATGGAGGGCATCAAAAACGTGGCTCCAAAACTCAATTTGTTTTACTCAAAAGGCTCGAATATCACGGACGACACCTCCTTCATCCATCGCCTCAATTTCTATGGCCAGCAGCGGGTGACGCTTGACGCCCTTTCACCCGAAACGATGCTCCGTTTGGCCTTGGAGACCAGCACCAAAGCGGACATCATCGTGGCCGTGCTTGGTGAATCGGAGAGCATGTCTGGCGAATCGAGCAGCCGCACGGAGATTGGCATTCCAGAAAGCCAGCGCATTTTGTTGGAGGAATTGGTGAAAACAGGAAAACCCGTGGTGCTCGTTCTTTTTACCGGAAGGCCTTTGACGTTGGAGTGGGAGGAAGCCCATTGCGCAGCAATACTGAACGTCTGGGCACCGGGCACCGAAGCTGGGAATGCCATCGCCGATGTGCTTTTTGGTGACGTAAATCCAAGTGGTAAAATCACGGCCACTTTTCCTCGGTCGGTCGGGCAGATTCCGCTGTACTACAACCATAAACCAACAGGCCGTCCGTACAATGGCGGCGAACAGACGAAGTTCCTAACCAATTACCTCGATAGTTCGAACGACCCGCTTTTCCCGTTTGGCTACGGCTTGGGGTACTCGCCGTTTGTTTATGAAGAAATTAAGACCAACAGTGCCAGCCTTTCCGGCAATGGCAAATTGACCGCCAGCGTAAAGCTGAGCAATGTCGGTAAAATGGCTGGAGAAGAAGTCGTTCAGCTCTACATCAGCGACCCAGTGGCCAGCATCAGCCGCCCAGTGAAGGAATTAAAAGCCTTCCAAAAAGTGATGCTCCAACCCGGCGAAAGCAAGGTAATCAGCTTCAATATCACGCCGGATGATTTGAAGTTTTACGATACGAACTTAAAATATGATTGGGAGAGTGGCGAGTTTAAAATCGGCATTGGTGGCAATTCGAGGGATGTGAAGGAGGTGTCGGTAAATTGGGCTAAAACTGCGAAACCGTAACTTGAAGGTGTACTAGATTTGATAGGACACAGATTTAACGGATTAGACTGATTTTCACGACCCTTTCCATTGTTTTGTGTAAACATGACTTTTCACCATATGTCAAATGCGGCAACGGTCGCCAAAGATAATCAAAAATTGCTGTAGGATAAGCCCCCAGTTTTTTATGGGCATAGTCCACTTTCGCTCTATGTTTTCAACGGTCATATAGACCACCTTAAAGGCGGCATCATCGTGCGGGAAGATGGTCTTCGTCTTGGTAAATTTCCGTACACCGCTGTTCTCCCGATAGCTATACGGGATTCGATGATGTTGGTGGTGTAGATAATGTGCCGGATTTCCGGGGGGGAACTCCAGGAACACGACCAGTTCCGCCCAGTTTGAGCGCCAGCTTTTGATGGCGTATACATACTTGGTGTCCCATTTCTTGTCGAAGCGGTCCAGCGCCTCGGATGCCGCCTTCTCGTTGGCGACGCTGTAGACATCCCGGAGGTCGGCGGCGAACTCCCGCCGCTCGGCTCAAGGGACGAACTTGCAGGAATTGCGGATCTGGTGGACGATGCACAGTTGGGTCAGTGCCAGCGTAAAGGCTGCCTTGATGGCCTGGGTGAGGCCGCTTAGGTTGTTTGTGCAGGCGGTGAAGATGTCCTCCACGCCCCGTGCCTTGAGGTCGCCCAGGACGCCGAGCCAGAAGCTGGCACTCTCGTTTTCGCTCACCCACATGCCCAAGACTTCCTTTGAACCCTGGTTGTTCAGCCCGATGACGAGGTAGACGGTCTTGTCCACAATCTTGGAATTGTGGCGGATTTTGAGCCGGATGCCGTCCATCCACACGACAAAGTAGACCTTCTCCAAGGGGCGGTTCTGCCACGCCTTGATGTTGTCGAGCAGCTTGTTGGTGATGTTGGAAACGGTGCTAGCCGATACGGACACACCGTAGATTTCGGCCACCCCGAAGGTCGGGGCAGGCTCTACTGTTCGATGTCGGGCGTGGTCATCCCACGGCTGTACATGCCGACGATGGCGTCCTAAAGCTTGTCCGTCATGCGGCCGTATTTGGGTATGACGCCCAGCTCGAAGCTGCCGTTGCGGTCACGCGGAATGTGCAGCGCAAACTCGCCGACGCTCTCGGTCTTGACAGCCTTGGCAGAGGAGCAGTTGCGGGAGTTGCCGCTGTTGTAGCCCTCGACGCTGTGCTTCTCATAGCCGAGGTGCTCGTCTATCTCGGCTTGGAGCATCGCTTCGATGCTCTGCCTGAACAGCGTCTGGAAGAAACCCTGGAACTGCTCCTTATTCTTGAACTGCTTGAAAAAATCCTTGGGAAGGATGGGTGGTTCAACCTCTTTTTTCATGGTGTGAATGTTTTGATGGTAAAGGTATTTCGCCTCCATTTTTGTCACACGTAAAAAATCAGTTTACACAAAATCCTGCAAAGGGTCGGTTTTGATTCCCAAGAAGAAAATCACCTACTCTCCAAATGCACAAACAGGTGCTTTAATCACTTGAATTCCAGCCATTTACTCGCTTCGCAATGACTTCACTGGGTTCGCCAACGCTGCTTTTATACTCTGAAAACTGACCGTCAAAAATGCCACGCCTACCGCCACTGCGCCTGCCAAGGCAAACACAGTCCATTGAATATCAATGCGATAGGCAAAATCGGCCAGCCATTTATCCATAAAATACCAAGCCAGTGGCGAGGCAATGAGCAATGAGCCAACAACCAGAGCCAAAAAGTCTTTGGAGAGCAACCCAATCAGCGAAGGGACGGATGCGCCGAGCACTTTTCGCACCCCGATTTCCTTGGTGCGCTGCTGGGTGCTGAACACCGCCAACCCGAACAGCCCAAGGCACGAAATGAACACCGCCAAACCCGCCAGCAACCTGAACAGGGCGGCGTTTTTTTCCTCCGTTTTGTACAGCTGGTTGAATGCATCGTCAAGGAAACGGTAATCGAAAGGAATGGCAGGGTAGCGGGAAACCCATGCCTTTTCGGCGGCGGCGATGGCTTCGGAAGCCTTGCCAGCCGTGGTTTTTACATACACCGTCCCATTCGACGGCGGATTGACTTGCAGCACCATCGGCGCTATTTTGCTCCGCAAACTGAGGTAGTGAAAGTCCTTTACAACGCCCACCACCTGCCCATTTTTACCTTGAAAACTGAATTTTTGGCCAACCACAGGCTCCGGCAATTTCAAGAAACGGGCGGCTGCTTCGTTCAGCACCACGTTGTTCCCATCGGCCTCATTGCCTGCCTGAAACCAGCGCCCGTCCAGCATTTTCAACTGCATCAGCTCCGCAAAACCAGCGTCCACGGAGGCTTGGTAAACCACCGGCTCGAAGTCGTCCGGCTTGCCCTCGAAGTCAATCGTACCACTGTGGGTACTGTTCATGTTCGTGACCGACATATTGGACGCCGCCGTAGCCACCACGCTCGGCACCAACGTCAGCGACTGCTGCATGCCCTTGACGATATCCTGCCGGGTCTTGCTGTACGGCACGTTGAACTCAAAAACCTGCGAACGGTCATAGCCGAGGTCTTTGTGGCGGATGTACTCCTGCTGCTGGTAAATGACCATTGCCCCAATTATCAGCCCAGTGGTGATGGCAAACTGGGCGACCACGAGCCCCTTGCGGAATGCCGTGTTTTTCATTTTCAAAAAATTCTGCCCCCGAAGGAATTGCCCCGGCGAGAAGTTCGTCAGGAACAGGGCCGGGTACACCCCCGACAGCATCAACGTGACGCCAAGCGTGCCGCCGGCCACCATCCAAAGCATCGGATTGCGGAGGCTGAGGTCGAAATTGTTTTCGGTAAAATTATTGTAAAATGGCAAGGCCAACTGCACCAAACCCATCGCCAACACCAGCGAAACCAGCGCCATCAGTAGGTTTTCGGAGAAAAGCAACCTGAAAATCTGCTGCCCGCCCGCCCCGATAATTTTGCGGACGCCGACCTCCTTGGTCCTCATGCCCGCCTGTGCCGTGGTCAGGCTCACATAGTTCACGCAGGCCAAAAACAGGATGACCAGCCCAATGATGCCCACCACATTGGCCGACCGGCGGCTACCCGTAAGCATGGCGCTGTAAGCCCTCGTTTCGTCAAAATGCACCTCCGAAAGCGGCTGCACAAGGATGGAAACATTGTCATCTTCTGCCTCCTTGTGTTGGTGGGTGAGCGTGGTAAGCTTGTTGTTCACGGCAGTCAAGTCGCTCCCGGGGCGCAGTTTCACGAAGGTCAAGAAGTTGAAATTGTCCCAGCTTTCATTGGAGTTCCGCTGGTTTTCGTTGGTCATTTGAAAGCTGAGCGGCAACAGCATCTCCTGGTCGAAACCACTGTTGGCAGGGCGGTTTTCCACCACGGCCTGCACCGTGAAATCAAGCGTATCCAGTCGGAAAGACTCCCCGGCCACGTCGGTTTTTCCGAATATTTTCTCGGCCATGTTTTGGGTCAAAATAGCGCTGTGCAGGTTTTGCTGAAAGCCCGCCGCCGTGCCGCTGAGAAAACGGTAGCTGAACATCTCAAACCACCCCTCGCTTACATAGCCATATTTTGAACAGCGCAGCCGTTGGCTGTTCCGCTGCAAATTGACCGCAGGCCACATATTGGCCGATAAACTGGCAGCCTCCACGACCTCTGGAACTTCCTGCTTCGCAACCTCGACGAGCGGCATCGGCGTGGTGGCCCAATGCCAAACCTCGTCGGCGCTCACTTTCAGGTCGGTGTTCAGGCGATAAATTTGCTCCGCAACAGGATGGTACTGGTCAAAACTGTACTCGTTTTTCACCCAAAGAAAAGCAAGTATGGCGGCGGCCATGCCGAGGCTCAACCCTGCCACATTGATGGCCGTAAAACTGCGGCGGCGAAGCAGGTTTCGGAAAGCTAATTTTAGATTATTTTGGAACATAGATTTGATGTTGTTGAGTGATTGGGTTATTGAGTGATTGGGTGATTGGAATATCCTAATATCCCAATCACCCAATATCATTTTCATTCGCTTCGCAATGATTTCACCGGGTTCGTCAGTGCCGCTTTGATGCTTTGGAAGCCAACGGTCAAAAACGCCACGCCGACCGCCAAAGCCCCTGCCAGTGCAAAATGCCACCACTGCATTTCCACCCGAAAGGCGAAGCTTTGCAACCATTTCCCCATCCCGTACCAAGCCAGCGGCGCAGCGATGAGGATGGCTACCAGCACGGGTTTCAAGAAATCCTTGGTCAGCAGGCCAACCACCCCGGTCACGGTAGCACCCAGCACTTTTCGCACCCCGATTTCTTTCCGCCGCCGCTCTGCGGTGAAAGCGGCTAGGCCAAACAGGCCAAGGCAGGAGATGAAAATGGTGAGCACCGTAAACAGCAGGACGACTTGGCTCATGCGCTGTTCGCTGCTGTATAAACGGTCGAGGGTGTCGTCCAGGAAGCTGTACTCGAACGCAGAGGTAGGCACGTGTTTTTTGAAAACAGCCTCCAACTGGCTCATCGTGCTGCGCAAATCAGTGGTCCGCAATTTGACGAGGGTGAAAGGATTCCAGGCAATATTGTTTCCATTGCAAAAAACATACGGCGTAATCGGGCTGTGGAGGCTTTGGAAATTGAAGTCTTCCACCACGCCGACGATGGTAGTCGGGCGGCCATTGTACAGGCTTGGCAATGATTTGCCTAACGCTTCCTCGGGCGTGTAACCGAGGAACTCAATGCCCGCTTCGTTCATTACCACTTGAATCGTGGTGTCCTCCTTAGTTTTTGGTGGCAGGCTGCGCCCGGCAAGCAGCTTCAAGGATAGCACTTCCTCGAAACCCGGCTCGGCCCAGCATGACGAAACGCCCACTACTTTTTCGGCTTGGCCGGGCCTGCTCATCGTGTAGCCGCTCGTGCCTACGCCAGGGTAGGCCTGCGACCTGACCACTTTTTTTACCGAAGTGAGGCTGGCTGCCTCAGTGTTGAAGGACTTTACTTGGTCAGCATTCTCGGCACCAGCGGTGGTGATGGCCACCACTTGCTCTGGCTCGAAACCCAGTTTTTTCTGGCTGATAAAATCGAGCTGCTGCTGAAAAACGATGGCCCCGATAATCAAGGCCACACAGACCGTGAACTGGCTGATGACCAATGTTTTACGAAAAAAATTGGCGCTAGACACACCAGCCTGAACAGGCGAAAGCAGCTTTTTTGGGGTAAACGAGGAGAGAAAAAGCGCCGGGTAAAGCCCTGCCACCAAAGTGACCCCAGCCCAAACCGCTGGGAACGCCAAGCCCCATTTTGATTGGAGCAAACCAAGGATGCTCATTTCCCTGCCAGTTATTTGCTCAAAAAACGGCATCGCTACCTGCACCAGCAGGGTGCCAACGGCCAGCGAAACGGCAACCAGAATCCCCGTTTCCACGAAAAACCGCTGCACCATCTGGCCGGAAGTGGCCCCAAGCGTCTTGTTGATGCCTACTTCCCGGAACCGCTGCTGGGAGCGGGCGGTGGTCATGTTCACGTAGTTGAAGCAGGCCAATAACAGCACCGACAGCGCCAGCCAGCCCAGCCAACGCACCTGCCGGATGTCGCCAAGACGAGTGCTGTAACCTGCCTTCAAGCCCTGCGAATACAGGTGCACTTCGGTAAAAGGTTGCAGCCAGAAACTGAACCACTGTTCATTTTTAGGCACTTTTCGGTCAAGCACCTCATTCATTTGACGCTCAACGGCGGCCATGTCGGCATTGGGGTTGAGCTGGAAATAAGTCTCAAAACTGCAATTGCTCCAGTACAAGGTCTTGGCTGCCCAATCTTGTGAAATAAAGGAGGCCATCGCCTTTGCATCCAAGGTGGAATTATCGGGAAAATCTTCGAAAATTCCAGTAACCACAAGGTCTCTGGTGTTTTCCAGTTTTATGGTTTTGCCCATCGGGTCGCTTTTGCCAAACATTCTTTGGGCGGTCTCCTCGCTCAGCACCACCTTGTTCGGCCCTACAAGGGCGGTGGTCGGGTCGCCTTTCAGCAGTGGCACATCGAACATGCTGAACACCGTGCTGTCCACCCAGTACAAATCCTTTTCGGCGAAATTTTGCCCGTCCACGGAGAGGAAGGCCGTTTGCCCGAAACTATGCCGCAGGAACCGGCAGTAACTGTCCACCTCCGCAATATCAGCAGCGAAGGCTGGGCCAGCGATATTGGGCGATGTAACCCATTTCTCCACCGTGCCTTCATAGGTGACATCGAGGCCAGCCCGGTACAAGTTCGAGGCGTTTTTATGGTATTTGTCGAAAGACAATTCCTCCCTTACAAACACCGCCAGCGCCAGCGAAACCGCCAGCCCAATGGCCAGCCCCAGCAGGTTGAGGGAAGAGAAGAAGGGGTTTTTCAAGAGGTTTCGGAAGGCGATTTTGATGTGGTTCGTTAGCATGGTTGTGATGGTTTGAAATGGTTTGAGTTGTTACTCGCTGCGCAATGATTTCACCGGGTTCGCAAGTGCTGATTTTAAGCTCTGATAACTGACTGTCAAAAACGCTACGCACACAGCTACGATACCAGAGACCACAAAGACCCACCAGGAAATATCAACATGGAAAGCAAAGTCCTGCAACCATTTATCCATGAAAAAATAGGCAAGCGGCGAGGCGATGACCAACGACAAAATGACCAGCTTTAAAAAGTCTTTGGACAGCAGGGTGACGATGTTGGCCACCGTAGCGCCAAGCACTTTTCGCACCCCGATTTCCTTCACCCGCTGCTGTGCAGCATGCGTGGCCAAACCGAACAAGCCCAGGCAAGAGATGAGTATGGCCAAAAGCCCGAAGCCTTTGCAAGTGACGGAGAGCCGGCGGTCATCTTCGTAAAACTGAGCGATGCTATCGTCCAAAAAATTGCCCTCGAAGATTTGTTCGGGGTAAATTTTGTCGAAAGCGGATTTGATAGTAGCTGTCGTCCCAATAATACCCCCTGGTTTGATTTTCACCCCTGCCTGCCAGTAAAAATCCTTGTAGGTGGTCAGAACGAGCGGCAAGTGTTCTTGGCGGAATGAATGGGTGTGGAAATCTTCTGTCACTCCGACGATGCGCAAATTCCGGCTGCCCCAGAGGTGGAAGATTTCGCCAATGGCTTCCTGCGGGTCATTGATTCCCAGTTTTTTCAGCAAAGTATGGTTGATGACAACTTCCTGCATCGTGTCGGATGCTGCCAGCCATTTGCCAGCCATCAACCTGATGCCGTATGCGGCCTGGTATTGGTCGTCCACAAATTTCAGGGTGGTGTTAAATTGCTCGGATTCAGGCCGATTTGCATAGCGAAAATCAGAATTCCAGGTATTTTCCGAGGTAGGTTGGTCGCTGTTGAAACTCACCGCCTCTACGGAAGGAATCTGCAAAAGGGCCTGTCGAAGCGAGGTCTGTTTTAACATGCTGAGGCTGTCCGAAGCAAAGCCGAAGGTATAGACGAGGTCTTTTTTGAATCCCAAATCCTGCGAGCGGATGAAATCTAATTGAAGAATAGTAATGATAGCGCCGATGATGAGGCACTGTGCGATGACGAATTGCAACACCACCAAAGATTTGCGCAGCCCCGCTCCGCCCGATAGGCTTTTTTCGGAATTGCTCCGCAATGCTTTCACTGGTTGATAGCCTGCCAAGGCCAATGATGGGTAAAGTCCCGCCAACACAGTGACGACCACCGCCGTACTGGCCAGAAAAACCCAAACTGAGGGCTTCGACAGGAACGGCAAACTGTTGGGAACTTCTGAAACGAAACGAAGCAATGGGGCAGAAAAGGAAGCAAGGCCTGCGCCCAGCAGCACTGAAATCAGCACGATGAAACCTGTCTCGCTCATGAATTGCGCCACAAGTTGCCCACGACTGCTGCCAAGCGTTTTTCGAACACCTACCTCTTTTGCCCGAAGTGAGGCTTGCGCCGTGGCGAGGTTGATGAAATTGAAACAGGCCAATGCCAGAATCAGCAAACCAATGGCGGAAAGCACTTTCAGCCGACTTTTTGGGATGAGGTGCGTGCCGGAGCTACCATAACGGTTGTCGTAATGTAATTCCGAGAGCGGTTGCAATTCATGGGTCTTGTAGCGTTTGCCAGTCTTCTTGTCCACATATTCCTTTTCGCCTACTTTGCCGACTGCTTCGTTTGCGGCAGCCATTTGCGAAACATCGGAGAGCATGGCGAACACTTGGTTGTTGGAGGTGGAACTGTCCCAATCGCCGTCGTCACCTTGGAAGAGAAACGCTCCTTGCCCTTTGAGCGTCGCATACGAGATAAGAAAGGGTGCTGCGAAGTCGCAATTGCTTGGAATATCTTCCACTACGCCAGTCACTTCCACAGGTATCAGGTTATCCACCAATATGGTTTTTCCGATAGCGTTTTCCCAATTATCAAAGCATTTTTCTGCCCAAGTCTTGGACAACACAATCATGTTTGGCAAACTGACAGCGCTGGACGGATTGCCTTGCAGCCATTCAAGGTCGAACATGTCAAAGAAGTCAGGTTCAACAAAGAAGGCCGTTTGCAAGTCGGGATTGTTGAACTTCTTCAGCGGCACACCTCCAGCCGGGTTAGGCACGGTGAGTCCACCCCAAAACTCCCTGACCCGGCTCTTTTTTTCAAAATTGGCAATGGAGCTGACCAGCATTTCCCCGGCGGGTTTTGGCACACCTACCGTATAATCAGTGGCACCGTCTGCGTTGGTGGTCGTGGCGACCACCCGCACGATACGGTCGTAGTTCTTGAAATTTTTGTTGAAACTCAGCTCGTAGTTTACTACCCGATAAATGAGCAGCACAGCCGCTATGCCCACGGTCAACCCCAGGATGTTGATACCGGAAAACACCTTGTTTTTCGATATGGTACGGAAGATGAATTTGAATTGCATGGATTGATTTTTTTTAAAATTACCTCAGTTTTTGTTCGCTTCGCAATGGGTTTTTAGGTTTTCCCCAAAGCCCTTTTTCCAAGCATCAAAAGCAAGTGTCATCAGCACCGCAGCTGCCGCTTTGATGACGATTGGCAAGGCTGTAACCATCTGATGGTCAGGTAGATGCGTCATATTATGAAACCAATGTCCCATTGAAAGTCTTGAAGCTTGTGGCACGAGGCCGATGACAAATTCTTCCATTTTTCCGGCTGATATTTATGGTTTAAACATGGCTGTCCGACCGCACAAACCCATCTTCAATCTGAATGACCCGATTGCCGTAAGCGGCAAATTTTTCGTTGTGCGTCACTTGGATAATCGTCATGCCCTCGCCGTGCAGCGTCCGAAGTAAATCCATCGTCATTTCGCCCTGCGAGGTGTGCAAGTTGCCCGTCGGCTCATCGGCGAGCAACAGTTTTGGCTTCGCAACGATGGCCCGTGTGATGCCCACCAGCTGCTGTTGCCCGCCCGAAAGCTGGCTCGGAAACAGGTCCTTTTTTCCCACAATATTGAAGCGGTCGAGCATGTCGGCCACCATGCTCTGGCGCTCCGCTTTTCCCACGCCACGGTACAGCAGCGGCATTTCGATGTTCTCGTACACGTTCAGTTCGTCAATCAAATGGTAGGCTTGGAATACGAAGCCGATGGTGTGCTTGTGCAGTTCCGTGCGGCGCTTTTCGGAAAAATTATGCACGGGTTCATCCAGGAAAAAATACTCCCCGCTATCCGGTTTGTCGAGCATCCCAATGATGTTCAGCAGCGTTGATTTCCCCGAACCCGACGGCCCCATGATTGTCAGGAACTCGCCTTTTTTCACTGTGAAATTGATTTTGCGCAGCACCCAAGTCCGCTGTGCGCCTGTGTTGTAAAAGCGTTCTATATCCTTTAGAATGATCATTTTTGTTAGGTTTATAACGGTTTATAACGGTTGATAAGGGTTGATAAGGGTTGATAACAGTTGATATTGCCCTTCACTCATCAACCGTTATAAACTATTATCAACCATTATAAACCATCTTACAGATAACGTTTTACCACGTTCTCCGCCACCACCTGTCCATCCAACATTCGGATGATTCGGTTGCCAAATTCAGCGCAGTATTGTGAGTGCGTCACCATCAAAATCGTCGTACCTGTGGCGTTCAGGTCGGCGAGGATTTTCATTACCTCGTCGCCGTTGGTGGAGTCGAGGTTACCCGTCGGCTCATCGGCGAGGATGAGTTTGGGCTTGTTCACCACGGCCCTTGCCACCGCCACCCGCTGCTGCTGACCACCTGAAAGTTGCTGCGGAAAATGGCCTTTTCGGTGCATGATGTTCATGCCCTCTAGTAATTCTTCCACCCGCTTTTTGCGTTCGGTAGCAGGCACTTTGGTGTAGAGCATGGGCAGTTCCACGTTTTCGTACACGGTCAGTTCGTCAATGAGGTTGAAGCTTTGGAACACGAAGCCGAGGTTGTGTTTCCGCACATCGGAGCGCTTGCGTTCGGCCAGTTTCCCGACTTCTTGTTCGTTGAAAAAATAATCGCCGCTGCTGGGGCTGTCTATCATGCCGAGCACGTTTAGCAGCGTGGATTTTCCGCAACCGGACGGGCCCATCACGGACACGAATTCGCCTTGTTTGATTTCGATGTCTACGTTGTTCAACGCCGTGGTTTCCACCTCGTCCGTGCGGTAAACTTTGGATAAATTGACTGTTTTTATCATTTTGTTGGATTGTTATATTGTTGGATTGCTGTATTGTTATTATTGAATTGTCGCCTTATAAGTTATGCGGGCAACAATTCAACAATAAACAATACAGCAATTATTTTAAGACCAGCACATCCTTGTCGCCGTAGTTATCGTAGCTGTTGGTGATGACTTTGTCGCCGGGTTTTAAACCTTCCAGCACTTCGTAAAAATTGGGGTTTTGGCGACCTAACCTGACGGTTTGCTTGATGCCATTTCCAGTCGTTGGGTCAATTAGATAGACCCAGTTGCCACCAGTTGTTTGGTAAAAACCGCCCCTCGGCAGCAGGGTCGCCTCTTCTTCGGCGCTCAGTTCCAATTTCACGGAAACAGACTGGCCCCGCTTGATGCCTTGCGGCGATTTTCCAGTGAAAACCATGTCAGCTTCAAAGGCGCCGTTGATGACTTGTGGATAAATTTTTGAGATGCGCAAGGTGTATTCCTCGCCTGCCAGCGTGAAGCTTCCAATCTGTTCAACGGCGATTCTTGAATTGTAGAATTCGTCAATGCGGACCCGGATTTTGAAGGCCGTAAGGTCGTCAATTTGGCCGATATTTTCGCTGCGAGCGACGCTTTCTCCCAGCTCTTTCGTCAAGCCGGAAAGTTGCCCGGCGATAGGTGCTTTCACGATGAGTTGGTCTAGGCTTTGTCTTGTAATTGCAAGGTTTCGCTGCATGAGGTCGAGCGAAGAAGTCATTTGTTGTTGCTGAAGTGATTGGTAGGCGGAGTCTTTTTTCAGGGTGGCAGTGAGCATTTTTTTGCGGGCAGCGAGGTAGCCAGATTCATCTTCCACTTCCTCCAAATCCACCTCGGCAATCACGTTCGATTTGTACAATTCCCGGTTGCGTTTAAGCTTTTTGCCGTTGGTGTTGATCATGTTGTCCACCTGCAAGGCTTGCTCTTTCATGCTCAGGCTCTGCTGTTCCATCAGCAGCGAGGTGTTTCGGATTTGGTTGATTTGGGAGATGATATTTGCCTCTTGGTTCAGGTAATTAACCATCAAATCAGGGTTGGAGAGCCGCAAAATGGGTTGACCCTGTTTTACAAAAGCACCGTCTTCCACGAATTTTTCCTCCACTTTTCCACCCTCGATGGCGTCCATTCTGACGGTGCGAAGCGGTAGCACGATGCCTGTCACGGGGATAAATTCCTGGAATTTGCTGCGCTCAACGGTAGCGATGGTGAGGCGGTCGGTCGTGACGTTCAATTTGGAGACGCCCGCATTTTTGTAGAAGCTGCGGCCCACGAAGCCCAATCCTAAAACGACGGCGGCGATGATGCCGATGCGGAGGGGCGTCCAGTTCTTTTTTTCAATTTTCTTGTCCATGTGTCAATTAATCAATTCAGGTTTAATTTTTAATCGTGCTGACAGGCTAGAAGATTCAACTGCTGTGCCAGTAAAATTAAGTTGTTGATAATCAGAGATTTATAAATATTTTGTGGCTAAATTTTTTGATAAAACTGTCCGAAAATGAACAGTACAGTGTTCGCAATGGGACAAGTTGGAACTGTAAAATAGGGTGGGGAAGTGGTCAAAAGAATGGAAGGGCAAAACAGTAGGGTAAGGTCTAGCCCATAAAAATCAGCGTAAAAATGGTGCCGTTTCCTTCCTCACTGACCACTTGAATATCTCCTTGGTGCTGCCGCATTATCTGGCGGGCTAGACTTAGGCCAATGCCTGAACCATTTGATTTGGTCGTAAAGAATGGGACGAAAATATGCCCCAATTTATCGGTTGGAATACCCATGCCATTGTCCGAAACCCGAATAATGGTGCGCAATTGTTCATCTCGATCGGCTATGATTAATATTTTCCCGTCGTTAGTACGATTCACGGCCTCAAGTGCATTTTTGATCAGATTAATCAATACTTGCTCTAATAAAACGGGGTCTCCGGATATTTGCATATTTGGCCTAAAACTTTGAAAATCCAGTTGAATATAATTTGGAACCTCCGTTTTCATTAAGGTCATAATTTGTCGAATAAATGGCTCTAAAATGATTGGCTGAATATTTACCTGCGGTAATTTGGTGAGTTTTCGATAATCTTCTGTAAATCGCAATAACCCAGCACTCCTTTTTTGAATAACTTCAAGGGCTTGGGTTACATCCTCCAAGCCTTCAGCATCTCCAATATTTGCTGCTTTTAGCATGTCGGCAGCGGATTGGCTGAGGCTGGCAATTGGTGTGACGGAATTCATGATTTCATGCGAAAGTATGCTGATGAGCTTATGGTACGATTTAATTTCTTCGCCAGATAATTCGCCGGATAAATTGAAAAACGTATATAGCCGAATTTCGTCCTCTTTGTTTTTTAATAAAAAGCAGCGAATGGCTACTTGAACGACCTCGTCATTTACCACCACTTTTTGCACGATTCGCTCATTGATGGGCAGCTTTTCAAGCACTTCAAACAATGAGGCGTCCAATTGTTTAAAGACACCAAGATTGGGAAAATAAGACTTATGGAAAATGGATTTTAATGCTTTATTCGCAAGCAATACTTTGCCTGTTTTGTCACAACAAAAGATGCCAGTGTCCACGTTTTCAAAGACCAATTGCATGAGCTGACGGTTGGCCTCGCTTTGGGAGCGAAGGTCTCGAAATTTGTCGGTGATGGCATTAAATTCAGAGAAAAGCGCAGCTTGTGGCTCTCCGGCAGCATTTTCTGTATAAGTTCTAGCAAAATCATCATAGCGTATGCTCATTAAAAAATCGGCTATTTGGTTGTTGACATTGTATAGCTGTTTAAATAAGCTGTAAGTAAGTATGACAATGACGATTAAGCCTATCAAAGGCCAAATTATTCCCCAATTCTCTATTTGAAAATAAGCAGCAACTACTAACATCATCACCGTTAAAATTGCTGAAATTAGCAGAACAACCCTGAACCTAAAACTATTAAGTGCTTTCATTTATAGTCCAAATTTTTCGAGCCTACGATATAGCGCTGCCCTTGTCAAACCCAATGATTCTGCTGCTTTACTGATATTTCCTTGGTGCATATCAACGGCTTTTTGCACCAGACTCCGTTCTATTTCCTCCAGATTCATGTTATCCGGTGAAAAAACGGATTTATTCCCATCCGCTTGTAATAAAAAATCATCTGGTTGCAATTTAGCTGCTTCCGTCATGATAACGGCACGTTCAACGGAGTGGCGCAATTCCCGAACATTGCCGTGCCAAGGATATTTTTCCAGTTTATCCAAGGTTTGCTTCTCAAAGCCAAGCCCAGGTTTGCGGTATTTTTTGGCATATTGTTCCAAATAATGCTTTGCAATTAACCGTATGTCGCCCAAGCGCTCCCGAAGCGGTGGCATGGCTATTTCAATCGTATTTACCCGATATAATAAATCTTGGCGAAATGTCTTTTCGGCAACCATATTGTTTAAGTCGCTATTGGTGGCACATATAAGCCTGAAATCCACTGATATTTCTTTGGAAGAGCCTACTTTTACGACCTTTCTTGATTGTAAGATGGACAGTAATTTGGCTTGTAAATTCAAGCTTAAATTCCCAATTTCATCCAAAAAAAGCGTGCCGCCATTTGCCGCCTCAAACTTGCCAATATGGTCTTCTTTTGCATCGGTAAATGCGCCTTTTACATAACCGAAAAGCTCACTTTCAAATAAGGATTCGGAAATGGCGCCAAGGTCCACATGCACGAAAATCTTGCCCGCCCTTGTTGATTGACGGTGCAGTTCACGGGCTGCAAGTTCCTTGCCCGTGCCGTTTTCACCTGTTACGAGCACATTGGCATCGGTCATGGCCACTTTTTCAATGGTCTTGAAAATGGCTTTCATTGCAGGTGTTTCCCCCAGAAAATCCCTGTTTTTGTTGTCCATTTCAGCCAGAATCTGCTTGTTTTCAGCCGATAAATGCTGTACTTCCTGCTTTAAATGTGCCACTTTCAGCGCAGACTGTACCGTTGCCAGCAGCTTCTCATTGCGCCATGGTTTTTCTATGAAATCGGTAGCGCCGAGCTTCATGGCTTGCACTACCATTTCCACCTCGCCATGTGCGGTGATGATGACCACTTGCGTTTGCGGGCGCTGTTCTTTGATTTTCTGGAGCCACTCCAAACCGACTTGTCCAGAGGAATCAGCCTTGTGGAAATTGAGGTCAAGGAGCACGACATCCGGTTCGTACTGCTGCACCAAACGGGGCAGGTGTTGCGGGTTCTGCTCCGCAAAAACCCTTGAAAATGCTGGCTTCAACAGCATTTTTAAAGAAAAAAGTATGTCCTCCTCATCGTCGAGAATGAGTATTGTGCCTGATTGTTTCATGTTAAAATACAAATATTGCGGGGTAAAAATAACGGTTTAGTTTTCCGAAGGCCAATGCTTTTTTAGGATATTCAGAATCGTTGCGAAATTACCCCAAGGACAATTTTCTGGAATTCCATTTTCTGGATGGTCTTAAGCGTTAAAAAAACACTATCCTTGCCTTCCAAAATTTTATGGCAATGCGATCGAAGCAATTTTTCTTTTACCTCATTTTTATCGCCACAATTTTAAGCTTTACCGCTTGTGGCCCTGAGCCGAAAATACTTGTTTTTTCCAAAACAAGCGGCTACCGCCATGCCAATATTGAGGCAGGTGTGCAGGCAATGCAGCAACTTGGAAAGGCCGGAGGTTTCGAGGTGGAAGCGACGGAGGACAGCACTTTTTTTACCGAAGAAAAACTGAAAAACTACGCAGCGGTGGTCTTCCTCAATACCTCTGGTGATGTACTCAATAATTGGCAACAGGCTGATTTTCAGCGTTTTGTTGAAGCTGGCGGTGGCTTTGTTGGCATCCACAGCGCCGCTGGTACGGAGTACGACTGGAAATGGTACGGCAAGCTTGTTGGGGCATATTATGACGATTATTCAGAGGTGCAAAAGGCGAAGGTGAAGGTGGTTGACGCTGCCCATCCAGCAAGCAAAGGGCTTCCTGCATCTTGGGAGGCGACCGATGAGTGGTACAATTTCAAGCCCGTGCCGCCCAACGACAAAGTGTATATCACTGGTGCTGATGGCAATTTCACGCACAGCAGCACGGACAGTTCGGAGGCTGCCATCAACGTGCCGCCAAGCCAACGCTGGACTTACGATAGCAAGCAGCCTTTCCTCTCAGAAAACGTGAAAGTTCTGCTGAATCTTGATGAAAGCAGCTACAAAGGCGGCAAAAATGGCGCCTCGCACCCCATCGCTTGGGCGCAGGAGTACGAGGGCGGGCGCTCGTTTTACACAGGACTTGGCCACACGGCGGAGAATTTTGCGGAGCAAAACTACCTGAAACACCTGCTCGGAGGCATCGAATGGGCCGTCGGAAAAGGGCAGCTCGATTACTCGAAAG
>JBGSWN010000136.1:0-10013 GCA_041752395.1 Saprospiraceae bacterium
AGCTTCGCAAATTCAAAACGGCTCATTGCGGCAGCACCACCAAGGTTGAAAATGCCTTCCGCCCCTTTTTCCATCAGTAAAAACAAGCCTTCCGCAGCAGATGGCCCACTCAGGAACGACCTGATTTCATCGTTAAATGCCGTCACTGCATCGCCCCGCTGCCAAGCCTCCAACCACTGACCGAGGAAATTCTTGGTGCCTTCCCCTGCCTGCCCGTACATCACCGACATCCTAGCGATGATGGCCGACGGGCTGATTGATTGAACGGCGATTTCCGCCGCCAGTTTTTGCCGACCGTATTCGTTTTTTGGACTCGGTTTTTCTGCTTCGCAGAATGGTGCAGCCACTCCGTCATAGACCTGCTCACTGGAAGTAAACAAGAATTTGATATTGCGCTCGGCGCAAAACTCCGCCAGCCAAGTGGTCGCCTCTACGTTAACCAGGCGGCTTTCCTCGGGTTTTGCTTCGCAAAACGCAGGACTGGACGTCGCTGCCAAATGGAAAACGGCACTTGGATTGACCGCTTTCAATGCTTTCCAAGTCGCATCCCGGTCGGTGAGGTCGAGCTGCACGGCTTCGGACTTGGGCGGCAAACCTACCGAGTTTTCATACCAAGTCCCGACCATCCGCCAGTCGGGTGGGGCAGTGCGGAGGACCTGCCAGCCAAGGAAGCCGGAAGCGCCGGTTATCATCAGTTTTTTCATGGTAAAAGTGTTTAGGTACTCAGACAAGATTTCCCCCCCAATTAAAAAATTAATAAAATGAAACAAAACTGGATTTCTACCGCAAAAGCTTTGCTTTCACAATCTGTCTTTGAAGGGATAAACCCCAAAATCCATTTCGTTCCAGCAGCAAGTATGAGATTTTTCTTTGCACAGCAACCAGTTTTTCTATCTTCGCCGAGAAATTTTTTGGAAAGTTGGGTAGTACATTTCAATGAAACGAACCATGCAACTTAACCCAGCTTTTCTCGATTAATACCTTGATTTGCTACCCCAAAGCAGCACTAAAAAAATCCTATTTTATGTCTGAAGCTGGTGTGAATTACGAACTGATAGAAGATGCCAAAGGGCTGGCAAAATTTGCCGCCGAAAACCAAGGCATTGAGTGGATGTGTTTTGACACAGAATTTATTGGTGAAAAGCGTTTCCTGACGCTCATCTGCCTCATCCAAATCGGCACTCCCAAAGGTTTTTACCTCGTTGACCCCCTGAAAGTAAAAGACCTCCAGCCCATTATTGATATGCTGGTGGACGAAAAAGTGCTCAAAATCGTCCATGCGGGCGACAACGACTACCGCCTTTTCAATACCCATTACGGCATTCTCCCGCTCAATACGTTCGATACCCAAATGGCGGCCAGCTTCATCGGCTACAAGCACCCCGTTGGTTTCAGCAAATTGGTGGAAAGTGAACTGGACATCATGGTGAGCAAAGGATATACAGTGACGGACTGGGAGAAGCGCCCGTTTCAGCCAAAGCAGCTTAAATATGCCCTGCACGACGTGGTGCATCTATACGACCTCTGGGTAAAAATCTCGAAGCAATTGGAAAAGAAAGGCCGACTCAATTGGGCTTACGAAGAGTTCAAGGCGCTGGAAGACCCTGCCAGCTACGAAACCGACCCCTACAAGGAAGTGCTCGAAAGCAATATTGTCAAGAGCCTCCGCAAAAGGGAACAGGTGTTCCTCCTCCGCCTCATGCTCTGGCGCACCGAAGAAGCGCAGCGCCGCAACCACTCCAAGGAAATGGTGCTGCCCAGCAAGTACATCGGCGCCATCGTGCGGGCAGTACACTCTGGCCTGGATGCCCTCCAGACCGACCGCCGCCTGCCCGACAGCATGATTGGAAAATTCGGGAAGAAATTCGTGGAACTGTACGAAGCACCTACCACCGAGCACGAAAAAGAAGTGCTCAGTCGCCTGCCCCGTGACAACAGCGACAACCCCAAACAGGACATCCTCATGGAGATGCTCGACCTACTCGTCCGCTACAAATGCCTGCAAGAAGGCATCTCCCACCATATCGTCATGCCCCGTGGCGTGCTGCGCAAGATGAAGAACGATAAGGACTATTTCGACGATGCCGTCTTTGCTGGCTGGCGTCGGGAGTTTTTGGGCGATGAAATCGTGTCGTGGTTCAAGCACCGCCGCAACCTAGAAATCAAGTTCCTCGATGGGAAATTTGAATTGAAAATGCAGGAAGCGGAAGTGGAGTAGGGTAGTCGGTGAATTGCAAAACCCACAGCCTAGTAAAATACACGAGCACAGGTCCGCCTTGAGCGGACCTATCTGCGCCGCTCATGCCAACAAGACTAAGCTAACCCCCTCATATCCCTAAATCCCGACGTCATTAACTTAAGGGTTTGAAGACCACGAAGTGGTCAAATTTGAATAGCCCTCCCGACAATATGTCGGGAAAATCCGGGGTAGGTGGAGGAAAGTTGTAGTAACCCTGGAGGGGTTGAACGTCAACGAGTTATGATATTCAACCCCTCCGGGGTTGCTACCTTCTCATTTCCCAAATTCCCCGGATTTTCCCGACATATTGTCGGGAGGGCTATTCATGTTCGACCCTTACAGGGTCTTAAGTTAATGACATTGCCCTAAAGGGGAGCATCCCGTGGGATACCGAAACCACGGAAAAATAGCACGGGATGCTCCCCTTTAGAGCCTGCCCCGACATTTCGGGGGGTGGGGGGCTGGACGAAAAGGCGAGGGCTTCAACATTAGAGCATAAACCAAGCGACCAATGTCGAAAACCTTCCCACAACGCTGCTTCACAATATTTCCTCAAAGCATAGGGGCATTCTCACAAAGCCATCATCTATTGGAGCAGAAAACGCATTGTGCCAAGCCCCTGTTGAAGTTTCAAATACTGATACAAGTAGGGACATTGAACCTTGAATCGTTTTTAAACATTAAAACCTGTTCAAAAAATAAAACGGAACAGAAGAATAGGATTTGGCGCATACATTTGCCCAAATATCTTAAATCAATCACCAGACTTATGAAAAAGAGTATTTCCATTTTCACCTTGCTGTTGACCGCATATTTCGGCACGGCACAGACCACTGATTGGGCCACCGATGTAGCACCGATTCTTTACAAGCACTGCGTTTCCTGCCACCGGGCGGGCGGCGTGGGTGAGTTTCCACTGGAAACTTGGCCTGATGCCTTGAATGCTGCGGCAAGCATCCTTCCGGCAATCCAAACTCGATACATGCCGCCCTACCGTGCAGACCCCGCTTACCGTCATTTCAAAGAGGAAAACTACCTGACCGATGCCGAAATCCAGACCATTGAGGCGTGGGTTGCTGGCGGAAAGCTACCTGGTGATTTAGGCCAAGCCCCTCCCTTGCCCAATTTCCAGAACGGCAGCCAGCTCACCAGCGTGGACTTGGTGCTGGAGACACCGCAGTTCACGGTGCAAATACCGACGGATATTTACAGGGCCTTCGTTATTCCCACGGGAGTTTCCACGGACAAATTCTTCAACGAAGTGGAGTTCCTGCCCGGCAACGATGCCATCATCCACCACATGGTCGTTTATACGGACCCAACCAATGAAGCAGTGATTAAGGACCAGAACGACCCCGGCCCCGGCTTTACCACCAATGGTATGGTGGGCAATATCACGGAAAATGCACAATTGATAGCCGAGTGGACACCTGGCGGCACGCCCATCAAGATGCCGCCAAATTTCGGCTACCGCATCCCCGCCAATGGTTATTTCATTGTTGAGATACATTTTGCCCCCGGGCATCTCAATGAAACGGATGAAGGCTCCACGGTGAACTTGCGACTTACGACTGGTACGCCACGGGAATTGTATTATGTGTCGCTGGTGGATGCCGATTCCACTTATGGTTTGGTAAATCCGCCATTCTTGATTCCAGCAAATACGGTACATACCTTGGTGGCAGCAAGCAAGGTGGGCAATTGGGTGAACGTCCCGATTTCCGTTTTCACCCTCACGCCACATGCCCATGTTTTCGGTAAATCGTTTAAATCTTTTGCTTATCGGTCAGGCTTCCTCGACACGATTCCATTGATAAATATTCCAAAATGGGATTTTTATTGGCAAAGCACCTACACCCTCCAAAAGCCACTCAGGCTCAATACGAATCATATTTGCCGTGCCATTGTGGCCTACGACAATACCACCGACAACCCAAACAACCCGAACTCGCCGCCCATTGACGTGACCTGGGGCGAAAAGACGACCGATGAAATGCTGTTCTTGTTTGCTACGGCAGCTGTTTACCAGCCTGGTGATGAGAACATCCTCCTCGACAGTTCCTTGCTCCTCAATGCAGCGCCTGAGGTTGTTTTTCAGGACAATGATTTCATCGTCCCAAACCCTGTCAACGATGTGCTGGATATTCGGGCAAAGGAGCCGGTCATGGGCATGTCCGAGCTCTTGGTCATGGACATGAACGGCAGGGTGCTTCGCCAATGGCGGGAGCGTGACCTCTTCCACAGCCGCAGTTCGGTAGCTGATTTGTCCTCTGGCGTATATGTGCTGCAAATACGGCAGGCGGGGAAGGTGAGCAGCTTTAAGCTGTTGAAGATATGATGTGATAGATTTGGTTGAATAAAAGCCCTTCACAGGTTTGTATTTTGGAACATCCCAAAAGCAAGTTTGCGAGGGGCTTTTGTTTTCAAAAAAATAGCAAATTCGGCTGGCACTGAGTTTTTCTACATTTATAGTCTTTTGAACAACTTCTTTCGCCTTCGGCTCAAGAAGTCGAGTAACGCAAGGTCGCCAAGACGTAAGGACGCAATGAATAATCAATAATCTTGGCGACCTTGCGTTTTGGCGACCTTGCGTTAAAAGATGATTTTTACCGAAGGCTAAAACATCAATTTGTTATGCAATAAACTATACAGAGAAACATAGCTGGCGCTTGGTTTCCCCTGTTTGTCTGTTCCTAAAATGAGATAAAGCAGTTTATTTCTGCTAATTGGGTGCATCCTCACTGCCAATATTCCGCCTACCTTTGAGCATGGCTGCAAACAATTTCAATATCCAAGGGCTGACGGAAGAGCAAGTGTTACTTGCCAGGGAAAAACATGGCCAGAACGAACTGAACTATGAGCGGGGGAACGAGTTCTGGAACACCCTGAAGCATATTTTCATGGAGCCGATGATGATTCTGCTGCTCACCGCAGCCACCATCTATTTTGTCAGCGGCAAATGGGGCGACGGCATTTTCCTCTTGGCGGCGGTGCTCTTTCAGGCGTCCATATCCTTGTACCAAGATTCGAGGAGCAAGAATGCGTTGGAGAAACTCAAGCAATACTCGCAGCCCAACAGCAAGGTTATCCGAAACGGCGAGGTGTTGGAGATTCCAAGCTTGGAAATAGTGGTGGGTGATAGTATAATGGTAGAAGAGGGGACTTCCGTGCCCGCCGATGGCACCATCGAGCAGTCCAACGATTTTTCGGTGAATGAGTCTATCCTCACGGGCGAGTCGTTTGCGGTTTTCAAGGATAAAACAGCGGGCAACAACCAGCTTTTTTCTGGCACGAACGTGGTGAGCGGTTTGGCCATTGCCACGGTGACCGGCATCGGGAACGAGACGCAGCTCGGCAAAATCGGCAAAAGCCTAGATAGCATCGAGGAGGAAAAAACGCCATTGGAACTGCAAATTGCCAATTTCGTCAAGAGAATGGCCATCACTGGAGCTGTCGTTTTTCTGATAGTCTGGGGCATCAATTATTGGCACTCCCACCTGTTCTTGGATAGTTTATTGCAGTCCCTGACTTTGGCGATGAGCATTTTGCCGGAGGAAATCCCAGTGGCCTTCACCACTTTCATGGCCTTGGGCGCCTGGCGATTGATGAAGATGGGCATCGTGGTAAAACAGATGAAAACCGTGGAAACACTGGGCAGCGCCACGGTCATTTGCACCGATAAAACCGGAACGATTACTGAGAATAAAATGAGCCTTGCGAAGCTGTATTTATTGTCTTCGCAAAAAATATATGAGCCCAGTGATAAATTAGATAATGCAGAGAAAGACCTGATACGGTTGGCGATGTGGGCCAGTGAACCCATCCCTTTCGACCCGATGGAAATAGCCCTGCACCAAAATTATGAGGATATAGCCAAGCACGATGAAAGGCCCGATTATGAGTTTATCCATGAGTACCCATTGGGCGGGAAGCCACCCATGATGACGCATATTTTTGAGAGAGAAAAAGGCCAAAGAATCATTGCGGCTAAAGGTGCGCCAGAGGCGTTGATAAGCGTTTCCCATTTATCAGAAGCCGAAAAAAAACAAATTCATAGTGCCATTAAAACATTGACGAGCGAGGGCTACCGGGTACTTGGGGTAGGGGAGGCCGATTTTCCGGGCAATGATTTTCCGAAGAAACAACAAGATTTTCATTTCACGTTCAAGGGTGTCGTCGCTTTCCACGACCCACCTAAAAAGAACATCAAACAGGTGTTGGAGGCTTTTTATAAAGCAGGGATTGCTGTGAAAATCATTACTGGGGACAATGCGGAAACCACCACGGCTATTGCCACGGCCATTGATTTCAAGGGCCATGAAAAAAGCATGACGGGCGATGAACTCATGAAATTGCCGGAGAAGGAATTGGAGGAAGCGGTGATGGAGACGAATGTTTTCACGAGGATGTTCCCAGAGGCCAAGCTGAGAATCATCAATGCCCTGAAGGCCAAGGGGCAAATCGTGGCGATGACGGGCGATGGCGTGAACGACGGCCCTGCCCTAAAAGCCGCACATATCGGTATTGCCATGGGCAAAAAGGGAACGGAAATCGCCAAGCAGGCCGCTTCATTGATATTGCTGGAAGACGATTTATCAAAAATGGTGGATGCCATCGCCATGGGTCGAAGGATATATACCAATCTCAAAAAGGCCATACAATATATTATCTCCATCCATATCCCGATTATCATGACGGTATTTGTGCCATTGGCCTTGGGTTGGCTATATCCCAATATATTTTCTCCGGTGCATATTATTTTCTTGGAAATCATTATGGGACCTACCTGTTCCATTATCTATGAAAATGAGCCAATAGAAAAAAACGCCATGCTGCTGAAGCCCAAGCCGCTCACGTCCACGTTTTTCAATTGGAAAGAGCTGTCTATCAGCATAATACAGGGCTTGGTTATAACCGCTGGGACACTGTTCATTTACCAGTATGCCCTTCAACAAGGCTATGGTGAGGCGCTTACTCGCACGCTGACTTTCACGACATTAATTACCGCCAATATATTCTTGACGCTCATCAACCGCTCGTTTTATTATTCCATTTTCACCACAATTCAATACAAGAACAATATGGTATTGATGATCATTGCAATAACGGTCAGCATCGTGGCACTTATGCTTTTTGTAAAACCACTGTCTGCTTTTTTTGAATTCGAAGCCGTAACGACACAGCAGTTATTGATAGCCATTGGTGTTGGCTTTGTTTCCGTGGTTTGGTTTGAGGTGGTGAAGTTGATTAAACGGATGAAGGTTTGAAATGACTGACAGGAAGAAGGTCAACGCATTTTAGTTAGGCTGTTCTACTGGTAGTAATGTGGCTTTTACCGCCAGTGAAATTGCTTGCAACTTTATATTGCATATCGTATTTTCACCTTATCTTGCCCATTCATTCACCAATTTTTCACCAACTAAATTTTAAGATTATGGCTTATGTAGAAGTTCTTATCGCTGCAGTTGCGGCATTTCTTCTGGGATTCGCTTGGTACACGGTGCTTTTTGGCAAGGCATGGCAGGCCGAGACGGGCATTTCCTCCGAATCTGCTAAATCGGGTGCAGCTATGACGCATGGCCTTGCTTTCGTAATGATGGCACTGCTGGCTTATGGCCTTAGCATGATGATTGGCTTCCACGAGCCAGCCGAGCAGACCTTAACACATGGGGCTTTTCATGGCTTGCAATTGGGCGGCATATTTGGCTTGCCTGCGGTGGCCATCAACTATCTTTACCAGCAGAAATCACTGAAACTGTTTCTGATTGATGGGGGCTATCTGCTGGCTTTTATGGCGCTGGAAGGAGCTGTGCTGGGAGCTTTGCACCTGTAGGAGGTTTTCCCCCAGTCTATCTAGGTTTCTTTTTTTTGGTAAACATCTGAAAGGTGTTTTCATCCAGTAAATAAAAGGGAACGTGGCGTTGCTGCGTTCCCTTTTTGCTTATTTGCTTTTTCCTCTAGGTGTAGTTTGTCGCTTTTTAGATGCTTGTAACAATGTGTAATTTTTTTTTGATTTTCTTGCAGAACTATTTCAAACCATGGGGTGTTTCCTGCCTTTATTATGACCATGAAATGGCCTTGACTAAAATTACGGGCCTCGAAGAACAACTTAAAACAGGTATATGCGATTAGTTCTATTATTAACCTATCTGACAATTCTCTTTTGCGGGACGACCGCAGCCCAAACCATGCACGAATTGAGCCTCCAGCAGGCAACCGAATTGGCGCTTCAGAATGCGGAGGAACTGCAAAACCTTCGCCTGGATGAAAAAATCCAGGAGCTGAACAACAAGGAAATAACCGGCTCCATTTATCCGCAAGTTATCGCATCTGGAGGCGGCACTTACTATACCAACCTGCCCAAAGTGCAGTTCCCCAATTCCAATTTCCCGATTTATCAGGTTTTGCAAAATGAGGGCGTCACCGACCAAAATGGCAATCCAATCTCTACCAATAATGCGACTTCTTCCGTTCAGGCCATTAGTTTTCAAGTGCCCTTGAACTTCCAGTTTGGGCTTGCCATCAACCAATTGCTTTTCCAACCCGATATTTTTGTTGCTTTGAAGGCCAGGGACGAGGTGTTGCAATATAATAAAGCTAACACGAAAGTAGCAGAGGAAAAGGTGAAGGAGTCGGTGCAGAAAGCTTATTATTCGGTGTTGATTGCGGTGGAGCAAAAGCGCATATTGGGAGAAACACTGACCAGGCTGGAAAAGCTTACCAATGAGATGACGGAGATGTTCAAGAGTGGTTTTGCGGAAAAACTGGACATTGATAAAATCACCGTCAATAAGAATAATACCACCACTGCCATCAATCAAATCGCCAATAGCATCAATATCAGCAAGGCATTGTTGAAGAACACCATTGGCTTGCCAATGAGCGATGATATTGTGTTGACGGAGAAGCTGGAACCCCAGAATTTACAGGCATTGTTGCTGGAGAGCAACGACAATTTTAATTATGGAGTCCGAAGTGAAATTGGACTATTGAACTCCGCCCGTAAATTGCAGGAAGTTGATTTGTTGCGCCAAAAATCGGGGTATCTGCCCACAATTGCTGCGTTCTACCAATTCCAGCGTACTGGGCAACGCAATCCTGATTTTGCGCTCCCTGGTGCAAGCCCGTGGTACTTTTTCAATACTGGTTTAATTGGTCTGAACATCAATCAGCCCATCTTCGATGGTTTTCAGAAAAAATACAAGATTGACCAAGCCGAACTAAAACTCGTACAGGTGGACAATAGCATGAAGCAAGTAAAAAGGGCCATTGATATGGAGCAAAACATTGCCAAGAATTCCTTGAGCAATGCCTTGTTGAACCTTGATATTCAGCAACGTAATTCGGACTTGGCTCAGGAGGTTTTTGAAACCACACAAATTAAATATGAATCTGGAGTGGGCTCCAGTATTGAACTCATACAATCTGATGCTGCTTATCAACAGGCACAAGGGGCTTATTTTCAGGCTTTATATGATTCTTATGTGGCACGGATTGGTTATTTCAAATCGGTCGGCAGGCTTTAATGAATGAGTTAAGGATTACTAAAGTTTTAAAGTTTAGTAATCCTATCCAAAATCCTGTCCTAATTATAAATCACCAACGCAAACACCAATTTTAAAAATATCATTTCATGCAATAGTCCGTGAAAGTTTTTGGGATGAAAAAGGGTGAAAATTCTAAGTTTGAGTTTACCACAACTTGAACAAAGAACAATCACCCAATGAGTACAAGCCTCATCGACGCAATACTGGGCAAAATGCCTGGGATGAAC
>JBGSWN010000137.1:0-7773 GCA_041752395.1 Saprospiraceae bacterium
GTGGACAAGTTCTATCCGATTAAGCTGCCGTCAAGGGCAGCGGATTTGGATAGCAAACGAATCTTGGTTCATCCAACATTGCCACAGTTCTCCTACACCATATTGCCATAATGGTCTATTTTATTAAATTCATTTCACTAAAATAATCTCTAGCCCAATTATTTATAACAACGCAATTCAAAAACATGAAAGCATTAATAATAGGCGCCACAGGTGCCACAGGCAAGGACTTGGTAGATGTCCTTTTAAAGGACTCGGAATATAGCAAGGTCGTAATATTTGTGCGCCGCTCCAGTGGCTTGACGCATCCTAAATTGGTGGAAGTCATCACTGATTTTGACAAATTGGAAGACGTACAAAACCAAATCAATGGCGATGTCTGGTTCTCCTGCCTTGGAACTACCTTGAAAGCAGCAGGTTCCAAAGAGAACCAGTGGAAAATTGACTATGAAATTCCCATGAAATTCGGTGTCCTTGCAAAAAGGAATGGGGTGGCCTGCGTGGTTTTGTTGTCCGCTTATGGGGCTTCCACGACCAGCAACGTATTTTACTCCAAAATGAAAGGTCAGCTCAAAACCGATTTGACCAATCTCAGTTTCCTTCGATGCATTATTTTCAAACCGGGTTTGTTGTTGCGGGAAAACACGGACAGGGTGGGCGAGCGGGTATCTGCTATTTTGCTGAAGTTTGCAAACAGTTTGGGGTTGTTCCGAAAATTCCGGCCCTTGCCAACTTCGACGCTTTCGGAGCAATTGGCAAAAGCCCCCAAAGTGCTTACTGGGGTTGTGGATATAGTGGAATTGGATGAGATATTTCGGCTTTAGATAGGCGCTTAAAATACCTTCTACACCTTTTATTGAGCGACAGTTTCTTGTCACTAGCAGTCGCTAATTTTTAACGTAGCCTTTCCCAAAACTACCCACCCACCCCAAAAAATAAAGCGGACAAACCTTGTGAAATTTCCCTTCCCATCCGCTCCAATTCGCAGCCTATTACATTCATCCTTCTTTGTACCTTCGCCACCAAATCTACCTGTATGTTCATAAAATTCCTGCGCATTTGTTGTTTAGCTTTTTTAGCGGTTGCCTGTAACGGGCCATCAGCGCAACCCAACCAATCTCCTCCGTCCAACATTGGGTTTTATTTTTGGAAAACCAAGCTGAAATTCGACAAGGAGGACAAGGCGCTGGCCGACTCGTTGGGTGTTAAAAAACTGTACCTGCGCTATTTCGACGTGGATTGGAGCCCGACCCGTGGCATGGCCGTTCCCGTGAGTGAATTGAGCAAGGAGCACGGATTTGAGACCGAAAGTGGTTTGGTCACCGATAAGATGATGCTGACTTCCTACCAGTTGATTCCTGTTGTTTTTATCACCAACACCGTTTTTAAAAACGAGAAAAACCTGGACTCATTGGCTGCTCATTTAGCAAAGAAAATAGCGGCTATTTCTGAAGGAATTACCAGTGAAATCTACCCGGGATACGGCAGTTATTACGAAGATGCGGAAGCAAAAGTTGATGATAATTGGGAACTGACCGATAGCCTCGCCAAGCTCGACCGACAGGCGTTTTTGGACAAAAACAACGAAATGCAGATTGACTGCGACTGGACGCCGTCCACCAAGGACGCCTATTTCGCTTTTTTGAAAAAACTGCAGGCCGCTATGCCGCAGCATAAGTTCACCTGCACCGTGCGCCTGCACCAATTCCGGGACCGGGAACAGGCGGGCATTCCACCCGTGCAGTCCGCCACGCTGATGTGCTACAATGTGGCGCCGCCCTCCGAACTGAAAACGGCCAACGCCATTTTTGACCCGGCGCTGGTGGAGGGTTATTTGAAAGAAAAAACCTACCCGTTGCCGCTGGAAGCGGCGCTGCCGCTGTTCAGTTGGGGCGCTCTGTTCCACGAAGACCAGTTCCGTGGATTGGCTAGCGGCCTGACGGAAAAGGAGGTGAAAAACAACCCGCTGTTCAAAGCTGCCGGGCAGGGGCGCTACCAATTCACGCAGGATACCGTATTCACTGGGGTCTATATGCGGGAGGGCGATTTGGTGCGCCTCGACGGGCCTTCGCAAGCGGATTTGCAGCGCATTGCAGAAAAATTCTCTGGCATCGAAGCCGTGAAAAGCATTTCATTTTTTGACTGGAACCCATCAATTATTCGTCAATATGACCTATCCAACATTGCTGCGCAAGCAGCTAAAAACCATTGAAACCGCCCTTGTCGGCGCATTGATTTTTCTGGCTCCGCTGCCCTTCGCCAATGCCTGCGGGGTGAGCTACCTTGGGGAAGATTACCGGGTGGCCTTCCTCAATCCGTATGTGGTGGGGGAAGATTTTGCAGCGTTTTTCTACTCTGCTGACCGCATCAACATGGAGCATTTTTATGATAAATTCGGCAGCGACCGGCGGCGCAATTGCGAGGAATGGGCACAGTACATCGGTGGCGGCGCTTCGGCCTCGGATGCACGGGCGGTAGTTTATCAATCCTCTTACGATGATTTCTTGAATGCGCTGGCGGATGGGCCGGAAAGCGACCGTTTTGCTGGGAATGTTTTTTTCAAAAACCTATTGAAGCCAGAACACAAAGCGGCTTTGGATTACCTGACTTTGGCCAAAAAATACGAGCATGTCACCTTCCTGCAAGAGCAGGATGTGTGGGCAAGTGACGCTTACAGTTTTTCATGGTCGCAGAATGATTTGGCGATGCCAAGTGTCGGCACCAAAGCGCAAAGCAGCCTCGCCAAGGAATACCTCAAGCAGTTCAAAGTGGAGAAAGACCCGTTCTTGCGCCGGCGATATGCCTATCAGTTGCTTGTGACACATGGCGCTGTCGGTTCGGCTGCGGAGGCGCTGTATCAGGAGTTTTTTGCGAAGGACAACACCTCCGTGCTCAGTGATTGGGCGACTTTTCACAAAGCGAGTTGGGTGAAGGACACCGTGGAAGCCAACTACTTGTTGGCCATTTCCTTCGGTAAATGCCCAGAAAAACGGCTGGCCTGTTACAACCGTTTTAGGAAGGATTTGCTGCCGCAAACACTGAATCTTTGTAAAACTGGCGCTGAGCGTGCGCTGGTTTTGGCGCTGGCGCAATTGGGCAATCCCGGCCGGTCCCTGAGTGAAATCCAGAAAATTTATGGTTTCGACCCTGCATCGCCGCTGCTGCCCGTGCTACTGGTGCGGGAAGTGAGCAAACTGGAAGACTGGCTGTTGACCAATGAAGTGACTGGCATGGGCGAAGGGGTAAATATTATTTCCAACGACGAAACTCGCTGGGAATGGACGGCGGAACAATGGGACGAATTCCGGAAAACGAACCGCTCGAAGGACTTGGCTTATTTGGCAGAAGTGCGCAATTTTATAGCAGATTTATCTAGTAAAAAATCGGGAGTGAATGCTGACCTGACGAAGCTGCTGACGGCGCATTTATATTTAATGGAGAAAAACGGTGGTCAGGCTAAACCTTTGCTTTCGGCCATTTCCGGCAAGGCCAACTCGGCCATTGCGGAGCAAAAAAACACGGAGGAAGTGCTGCTGTTACTGAACTCGGAAGACCTCAGCAAAGCTGCCACACAGGAGAAAATGGTTGGTCTGCTCAATCGCCTGAATGCACTGAAAGACGGTCACCCAAAAGGCTACCGGGATTTCATGTCGCTCAACCTACTGGTGAGTCAGGCGTACGAGAAAAAGGGTGATTTGGTCACTGCTTTTTTCCTAAACAACAGCCATACCCTCGAACTGCCGACTGACCAGCGCTACGACTACGGCACCGCCTACTACGACCTCATCCGTTTCCTCGATTGGCGGGCTTCGGAAAAGGACGTTGACGCTGTGCTGGCGCTGATGGACAAGAAGAATAAAAACGCTTTTGAAACCTACCTCACGAGCGGCTACCTGCCCAGTCGAAATGCATTGCTTGACCTACGTGGCACGATTTCTTTCCGTAAAAATGATTTGCCGGAGGCCATCAAGGGCTTCAAACAGGTGCAGCCGGATTTCTGGACAACAAAGCACCAGTTCAGCGATTACCTCGTGTCCGACCCCTTCGTGATGTGGCGGGACAGCCTGCACCGGGGGCAGTTTCCAGCAACGAAAACGGCGCTGGTACAGCAAATGCTCGACCTCGAAACAGAAGCGAAAAACAACCCCGGCAAAGCTGCCGACAATTACACGAAACTGGGCACGGCTTGGTACAATTTCAGTTATCCCGGCAAGAGCTGGATGATGTTCAGCTACGGCCAGTCTACTGGCGAACAGGATGAGGAAAGCCAACGGTGGTACCATTACAGTTTTTCGCCGAAGGGGAAGGACATGAACCAAGTATATTATCACGGCAGCCGTGCGCTGGCGTATTTGGAAAAAGCCAAGGCGGCTTTAAAGGATAAAGAGCTGCTGGCGCAAATTGCTTTTGTTGAAACCCGGCTTGCTGCTGAAACTACAGCAATTACTGACGAGGAGCAGCGTAAAATGAATGAAATGGATTGGGAACAAGCCCAAATTTACCAAGCTAAATGGCGACAGTCATTCTTTAAATCTTGGGGTTCAGATTATAGGTCAACGGCCTGGTTCAAGGAGGCGAGCGGTATTTGTCCGGTTTTGTTGACGTATGCGGGGAAGTGAAAATAAGCTACTTCCGGGAGGTTCAAAAATCTCCCGGAAGTAGTGCCACTTATGACGCTTGAAGCCATTTATTCTTGGATATGACTGGTGCCAAAAGTCAAGGAGGAAGTATGGTTTTTATAAACCGTCTCCTTTCGCCAATCCTTCAGTTTCCGCAATACACTTCATACAAATAGTATTCCTCCGACCCTTCTATCGCTGGAAAAAACGCCTTCACTACCTTCACCGAATCATTCATATTTTCCGATGGAATAGGGTAGCTGGTCAGCAACAGGAGGTTGCCGTGTGCTTGGCAGAGGTCCGTCGCAACTGGCACGATGTCATCGTATTTCAGGGCAGCTTGCGCATTGCTCCAAAGCAAATAGGAGCCGCTTTTGCGTTGGTTGGGGTAGTAGATGGGACGGCGCAGGTGGAAGGCAATGGGCGAGATGGCATAGTCGTAGTCCCCGACGATGAAGCGGCTTTCGAGGTGATGCTGTCGCAAAAAGTCAGCAACCATGCGGCTTTGGGAGAAGGGGTAACGAAGGTCGAAATAGGCCATCGGCACAGCCGACGCTAGTTGAACCAGCAGCATAAACGTAAAATAGGTTTTAGTAAATCCTTGGTTCAAAGCCTTGCCACCCATCCAAAGTGCCATGATATAGGCGAGATAGAAATGACCGAGGTGGCGGATATAACCTTGGAATTTCACCGCCAAAAACAAGCTGATGCCCAGCCAAGCGAGGAGGAAAAACGACAATGCAAAAGGCGATTTGCGCAGCGACCAAACACAGCCCAACAATAGCAATATTGCACCCACGCATTCAACAGTAGTGCGTTGTCCCCAGTCCAGCGGCAGTTTCTCCAGAATATGGTGCCCCCAACCGTGCAGTTCCCAAGGCGGCATTGGCAGCATGGCCCGGAAAAAGCCGCCGAGTGCAAAGCGCCATTCAGGATTTGCCCATTTCCAGCCGATGGCGTAGGCGGTGTCGGGCGGTGGGGCCATATCAATGGCACTTATGAGCAAACCGCCTAGTACGATGATGCCGCCAAGTGTCCATTGTCGCCAATTTATCTCACCATTTTTAATGGCGTTTATTCCTTTTAAAAATAGTGGAGCCGAAAGCGCACAAGCCAGCAATAGGGCGAACATACTGCACTGCATGAGGGCAAAAAGCAATGCACAGAGTACGAGCCAATGTCGCTGCCGGTGTTGCATCAGGGAGCAAATACTGAAGGCTAGCAGGATGCCAAGGGCATAGTTGCGGGTGAGTACGCCATATTCATAGAGGAAAAAATAGCCGAAAACGAGCAGCACTTTTTGCCAATGGGCGAACGGCGAACGCCACAGCACAAGTGCCACAGAGGCAAGGGCAATGAACCAGTGCAGGCTTTGCACCGGTACAAAACTGCTTGTAAAACGGGTGATGGCAAACAGCAACAGGTACCACGCGCTGGGGTGGCCTTCGTATCGAGCATTATGGAAAAGGTCGGATAGGGTGGTGCTTTGTCTGGCGATTTCCCAGCACTGGAGTTCATCTCGCCACGGTTCGTGGTGCCAGATGAGCACAAGGCTCAAGATGGCGTAGCTGAAAAAGGTAACTACGGGTATGAATTGACGAAAATTCGGTGGCAAATGGTCGTTTTTTCAACGCAAGGTAGTGCTGTTTTTTTGGCTTGAAAGTAGCGTCGTTTAAAAATGAGTTTTTCAAGCAGAAATGCCAATGGAAGCCTTGTCCTGCCGGATTTGAGTTTTTAAAACGTAAAATTTGACCTGCAAATAGAATAGTATTGAGTGGTATTGAACATAGACCCTCCTTTCTCTCTTGTTAGTACAAAGTGTCACGATTTCAATCCTTAAATTTGGAACTTAGGACATTGCAGCATCATTTCATTCTAATACTTAAAATCAACGAACATGGCAAAAAGTACCTTTCTTCCCAGCGCCCCAAACAAAATCCTTTGGATTGTGGCTGTTATCATTGGTTTGCTAGGCATTATCGCTCATTTTACCCATCTTGACGAGCTTTCAAAATACAACTACGAAATGCTGCTCGTTGGCTTCGTGCTGTTAGTGATTGGTACTGCGATGCGGAAGATTTAGGGGGATGGGTTAGTGATTTGGAGTCCTTTGCTAAAACCTTTTTTCTTTTGGGTAAAAGTATTTTTTGGTCGTTGGTTTTAAATGTTAAAAATCACCAAAAAGCTAATCAAGTTGGTACATGACTTAATGCAAATCTTATTTTATTCATTTTTTCAATTAAAAAACAATGTCAGGAAAAAACAAAAAGCAGTTCGGTGTTTGGATGGATTCACGCCATGCAACTATTACAGGCCGAGAAGGTATTGAAACTGGAGATTTTGTAATCTTGGGACATGTGACAAATCCAGGGCCAGACAAAAGCTCAAATGAAAATGCTCACAACAACCAAGAAATTGCCTTGACGAACAAGTTTTTCAAGGAGATTGCTGAAAAAATGCTCAATGTTGAATCGGTGCATATAACTGGAACTGGACAAATTCAGGAACAATTTATGAAATTCCTAGCCGATACACCGCAATACAAAAATGCCTTATCCAGCGAAAGTACCTCCAATAAAATGGACGATACAGAATTAATTGGTTTTATGACAGCACACTTTAATTAAGCAGGTGTAACAAATCTTTCGCAATTGGTTAAATTCCTGCATTCGGTTTTCAGATCAACTAGTAATAAATGACGAAAGTCATAAAGTGGATTTGAACAATCGGCCATTTAAAAGCATTTCTAAGTTCACTAATTAATTCAATCATCAACTTTATCAAAATGACAATTCAATTTAACACGGACCGCAATGTAAACGGAAATGAAGCAGTGACAGAACCATTCATTGCGTTGATTTCTGAAGAACTTAGCCGGTTCAGCCACCAGATAACAAGGGTGGAGGCGCATCTTTCGGATGAAAATGGCAAAAAAGATGGCGAAAATGATAAACGCTGTGTACTGGAAGTTCGTCTCGAAGGGATGAAGCCAATTGCGGTAACGAATCAGGGGAATACTCGTGATCAAGCTGTAGAGGGTGCTATCGAAAAAATGAAATCAGTCCTTGAAAAAACATTGAGTAAATTAAGCGATCATTAAAAGCCTAACTTTTTACCTTTAGTGTCGGCGTCACTTTCGAGTGACGCCGACACT
>JBGSWN010000138.1:0-35109 GCA_041752395.1 Saprospiraceae bacterium
CCTTTTTCATCTTCAACGCCTTTAATACAGTAGCGACTTTCACCTTCTTTGTGATTGTTTACCATTTATTTAATGGAGATGCAGCAGCCGCCAATGCAGGTTTTTGGCCAACGCTTTTCGGAAGTTTAGGTGCACTGTCCACTACTTTTATCGTCATTCCCATTGTAACTTGGTTGTCCCGCAAATTAGGCAAGAAAAGAGCCTTCCTTTGGTCGCAGGGAATTTCCATTATTGGCTACGTGATGCTTTGGTTTCTCATCATTCCCGGGAAACCCTATATGTTCATCTTTGCCCTACCTTTCTTTGCATTTGGGATAGGAAGTCTTTTTACGCTCATGATGTCCATGACTTCCGATGTCATTGATTTGGATGAATTGAATACCGGTAAGCGGCGAGAAGGTATTTTTGGAGCCATATATTGGTGGATGGTCAAATTCGGTTTTGCTATTGCCGGAGGGTTAAGCGGTGTTATTATATCCATAGTTGGATTTAAAGAAGGGGTTCCGGGGGTTGACCAGGAAGGTGCTATTACCGGACTGCGTGCTTTCTTTTCTGGACTTCCCATAGTAGGTACTCTTATTGCGATGTATGTGATGCGCAATTATGATGTCACCGAAGAGCGGGCGCTTGAAATACGGGCAGCCATTGACCAGAAAAATGCAGCCAAGAATGGCTCATCCGCTTATATGCCGGGCAAACTGCTTTTATTGAAAGAAAAAGGAGTGAATTTGAATACGATGACCGGGGTGGATTTCAACGGAAAAACAACGGCGGAAATCAGGGCATTATTTTCCCAAACGCTCAATAGTGGCCTGCATGGATTGTGTTTCAGCCCATATTTGGAAGGTCAGGGAACGGGTGACATATTATCCGAAGCCCAAATCCGCCGCCGCATGGAAATCATCATGCCCCATACCAAATGGGTGCGTTCTTTTTCCTGCACCGAAGGCAATGAATTGATTCCAAAAACTGCAAGGGAAAAAGGCTTGAAAACAATGGTAGGCGCTTGGATTAGTGCCGACAAAGAACGGAATGAACGGGAAATAAAAGCATTGGTGAAATTAGCCAATGACGGCTTGGTGGACGTTGCAGCAGTGGGCAACGAGGTATTGCTCCGAAATGAACTTTCCGAACAGGAAATGATAAAATACATCGAAAAAGTAAGGGGCTTGCTCCCCCAGCACATCCCGGTCGGATACGTGGATGCCTACTATCAATTCGTGGAAAAACCCGCATTGATAGATGCCTGTGATATAGTATTGATAAACTGTTATCCATTTTGGGAAGGGGCAAATAATGACCACGCATTGAACTATATGCAGCACATGTACAACCTGACAAAACAAAAGGCCAATGGCAAAAAAATAATCATCACCGAAACGGGGTGGCCGGGCAAAGGGGAAGACGTATTGGAAGCCAAACCCACGGCAGACAATGCGATGAAATATTTCATCAATACCCAACAATGGGCCATGAAAGAAAATATTGAACTGTTCTATTTCTCCTCGTTTGACGAAACCTGGAAAGTACACCATGAAGGTGAAACCGGCACGCAATGGGGCTTATGGGACAAGAATGAAAAACAAAAATACTGAATAATAGCGGTTGTTTAAATCAAGGTAATTCTTTTTAAAACCACCATGATTTATCGCCTTTAAAAGAAATAATCATGTCATTAAGACCAGGAAAACATTTAACCCTCTCGGGAATAGACCATTCCGGCAAATCGCCTGAACAGCTACAAAGCCTTTTCCGGCAAACACTGAAAGGTGGCATGCATGGCCTCTGTTACAGCGCTTATGAGGAGGGCCAAAAACCCGGCGATATTTTAACGGTTGAACAAATCCGCCGGCGGATGGAAATCATTGCCCCTTACACCAAATGGGTGCGCTCATTTTCCTGTATCGAAGGCAACGAGTTGGTGCCTAAAGTAGCCCGTGAGTTCGGGCTGAAGACCCTCGTTGGCGCTTGGTTGGGAAAAGATGAAGACCTGAACGAGCAGGAAATAGCCGGTCTGATACAATTGGCCAAAGAAGGATACGTGGACATTGCCGCTGTGGGCAACGAAGTGCTTTACCGGGAAGACCTGAGCGAGGAACGCCTGTTGGCGTACATCCACCGGGTGAAAAATGCCATACCAGATGTGACGGTCGGCTATGTGGATGCCTATTACGAATTCACCGATTGCCCCAACATCACAGCGGCGTGCGATGTCATTTTGGCCAATTGCTATCCCTTTTGGGAAAGCTGCCATATTGATTATTCATTGGTATATATGAAACAGATGTACCAGCAAGCGGTGCAGGCTGCCAAAGGCAAGAAAGTAATCATCACTGAGACAGGCTGGCCAAGCCAAGGGAAAGACCATGACGGTGCTGAACCATCGGCTGGAAATGCCATGAAATATTTCATCAATGCCCAACAGTGGTCATTGGCGGAGGATATCGAGATGTTTTATTTCTCCTCCTTTGACGAGTCCTGGAAAGTGGGGCCGGAAGGCGATGTGGGCGCACATTGGGGTTTGTGGGACATGCATCAAAACCAAAAGTTTTAGCGCTTGTTTGATATTTAGCCTCTTTGTCTAAAACCAAGTTTTTGAAACTATTTAAATCGGTGACTGAGCCAGCTAAACTGGATTATTCCCCGATATCTTTTTACTAAATCAATTCATAATGAAGTATTTTACACTATTATTTGCTCTGCTTATGTCAAGTTTTGGGTATGCGCAGATAAGCCTACCGATTAACTTTGAGTCAACGACAATTACCTATACCTTCAATGATTTTGCCGGGGGTGTAGCTACGGTTATTGACAATCCGGACGCATCGGGCATCAATACCAGCGCCAAAGTTGGTCAGATGGTAAAAGGCGCTGGTGAAGTTTACGGAGGCAGCACCCTGGCCCTGTCCGGGCCAATCGTTTGGGGCAGCAACAATGCCGTTAAAATGAAAGTTTGGGCCAACCGCGTCGGTGCCCCTGTCCTGTTCAAACTGGAAGGTGCACAACCCTTCGAAGTCTCAGCGTCCACTACGGTTGCCAACCAATGGCAGGAGTTGACCTTCGATTTTACTGCCGTTACCGCAAATATTTTCACCGGCATTACCATAATCTATGACCTGGGTGTTGTCGGCGACGGCAGTGCCAATTTTACCTTCTACTTTGATGACATGGAGTTAATTGATGGAAGTGGTGGATTGGCACAGGTTGACCTGCCCATCACCTTCCAGGACACGGCCACCGTGAACTATGGCCTGACGGACTTCGGCGGCAACGCCTCCTCCATCGTGGTTGACCCCACCAACCCGAACAACCTCGTGGGCAAAGCCATCAAGACTGGCGGGGCAGAGCTTTGGGCCGGCACCTCCAACGGTGGAAACGGTCTAGCCAGCCCGATACCTTTCACAGCGGCAAACACCAAGATGACCGTCAGGGTATGGTCGCCCGATGCGGGCACGCCAATCCGCCTGAAAGTTGAAAAAGCAAATGACCCGACCATCAGCGTGGAGACAGAGGCGAACACAACGGCGGCGGGCCAGTGGGAAACCTTGGAGTTCAATTTCAGCAACCAGGCCCCTGGCACAGCCGCAATCAATTTTGCCAACACCTACAACAAAGTGTCCATCTTCTTCAACTTCGGAACCACCGGGGCCATGGCGGGCGAGAAGACCTACTACTGGGATGATGTGAAGTTCGGTGCTTTTGTGGATGTTGAAAACTTGGAAGCGGCAGCGGGTGGCATTCATATCTACCCGAATCCTGCTGCTGATTTTTGTACGATTGCATTTTCCGAATTTTCAAACGCTCCGGTTCAGCTGTCCGTGTTGGATGCGAGCGGCAAACGTTTAAAGACTGCTACAATCGCACAGCAAAACTCCATATTGGATTTACAGGAGTTCAATGTCGGGCTGTATTTCCTTAAAATTGAAATGGGCTCCACTAATTACTTCCAGAAATTGGTAATAGTGAGGTAAAACTTACGCCGGGCGCACTGCGAATAAGTGCCGTTCTGGATGCAGGAAAAAAAAGCGGTTGTCGGGGCTATTCCCGGCAACCGCTTTTTTTAAAGAT
Organism: Saprospiraceae bacterium; assembly: GCA_041752395.1. Lineage (GTDB taxonomy): Bacteria > Bacteroidota > Bacteroidia > Chitinophagales > Saprospiraceae > UBA6168. Next base: position 4,069 of record JBGSWN010000138.1, read on the forward strand.
AAAGGGGCGGAGAGAGAGGGATTCGAACCCCCGGTACCTTTCAGTACAACGGTTTTCAAGACCGCCGCATTAAACCGCTCTGCCATCTCTCCGCCGCAAAGGTAAATTCTTTGCGGAAATCGCAAACAGTCGGAAAATTTTTATTCAAACTCTTGGCGCCGTGAGATGGTTCCAAACGGTTGTTTTACTTGGGTTTTTAGTCATTTTTGGGTTAAAAATTTAGCTAAAAAATTGTTTGGCGGAAAGTATTTGCTGGCGCAAACCAGTAAGTTGCTCCCAAATGGCAGGTTCATTTTTCACGATAAACTCGGCACGGTTGCCTCGCTGCCAGTGCTGCCAACTGCAGAGCCACCACTCAGCAAGCAGGCCCATCGGTATGACAGCCAGCAGGTATGCCCATTTCACCCAATCGCCGAGGCTAAAAAATATTGCCAATTTACCCACCAGCCAAGTTTGCCCCCAAATAAAAAGTGGGTACAACACCACGCCCGCCGTGAACTTGTAAGTGGGTATCCAGTGATAGTCGCCATTGAGGGCATCCGTGATTTTTTTGGTAAAAAAAGTGGGCAATATATGGGACAACCAACCCATAAGCGCAAGCGGTGATAGTGCCGCCAAACTCCAGTTTGGCGTTGTAGCACCGCCCAACTGGAGTTTGGCGGCACCTACCTGAGCGTCACTGATTTTCAATAATTTTATCCTATCAAAATAAGAAAAAACGCTGGCGGAAAATGCTTCGTAAGTCGCCAAATTACTTGCCTTCCATTGCCGAAGGCGAGCCAAAACTGCCCGTGAGCGGTCGTGCTTTTCGATGGGTGAAAGCGGTTTTTCATTTTGCAAAATAGCCTCCAATCGGCGCAGCAGTTCGTCTTGCTGGCCGTCTTCGCAATCAATGATGAGGTCGCTAATGTGCTCGCCGATGGCTTCGCTCAGGCAATACACCGCATTCACAGGGTCAGCGTCATAGTCTTCCCGAAAGTCGGCCACCCGGATGGGCTCGCCGAAGATAGTGAGCAGTTCGCTGCGGAACTTGGTCGGGTCGGAATAGTTCAGTCCCACGGGGAGGATGGTCAGGCCGAGCGACCAGTTGTTGGCAACCTCGGCAGCGAAGGCGATGCGGGCAGTGCCTGTCTTTATTTTGCGAAGCCGCCGCTCCACGAAACTGCTGCCCTCTGGTGCCACGTAGAGGCAGCCTCCGCCGCTCAGGAACTTAGTGGCTTGGTCGAAACTGGCGGCGTTGTTGAGGGGCTTCCCGTCCGTGTCCTGGTGCCGCTCGACGGGGATGCAGTAGAGTTTGCGGAGCAGCCAACCCGCCACGGGGTATTTGAAAAGGCTGGCATTCGCCAAAAAATTGATTTCAGCGTTCACCCGAATGGCCACGTTTAGCGGGTCGAGCATGGTGCTGGGGTGGTTGCTGACGAGGATGCAGGGGTTGCGGCTGCGGTGGTGCGGCTCGCCTGCGATGGTGACTTTGACATAGTACACCCACGTTGCGAAGCGGATGAAATACTTGAAAAAATAGTATAGGACGTAGAGGATTGGGTTCAACTAGATTGCTTTTTCTGTAAAAAGCGGCAATATCGTCAACCAGTCGGAGAATTTGGTAAAATCGTTGAAGCAGTTCGTTTGCACCCATTTCATCCACCAAACCCACCATTTCATCGAAAGCCGCAAAACACATCCCAAACACCATGCGTTACCCTGTTAAGTTTTATCAACCTGTCCCGTACCATAGGTCGGGAAAACCAATAAATATGGTTCAATAGGTTTTGGGTTTCTAGTTTCAGGGAATGGCGTGCTAAAACCATTTTACATTGATTTGATTTTTTGCTAAAGCCGCTTCGGAAATAGTAAGCAATTTCAACCAAGGCGGGCACTCCCTGAAACCTTAAACTTGAAACCTTCACAAACCGTTGATATTTTTACCGCAAAAAAATACAATCATGAAAGGCAAATCCATCCTACGTTTCATCCTCTGGGCAGCGCTCCTTGTCGGTGGCTTCTTCATCGGCACCGCATGGAAAGAGAATTTCAACCAGCAAACCGCTCCGCAAATGAGCGCCGACGAGGGCAATCCCCGCAACGTCAACAACGAAGAACCTGCAACGAGCAGTACCACCACCATGCCCCCCGGCCTCAACGAAGGCGAAAAAGCGACCATCCGCCTCTTCGAAAATTCCGCCCCATCGGTGGCGTACATCACCACTTCGCAAATCCGGCAGGACTACTGGACCCGCAACGTCATGGAAATACCGCAGGGCAGCGGCTCCGGTTTTGTTTGGGACAAAGAAGGCCACGTCATCACCAACTACCACGTGATTCAAGGGGCCGACAAGGCGCAAGTGACCCTCGCCGACCGCACCACCTGGGACGCCACGCTGGTTGGCGCAGCCCCCGAAAAAGACCTTGCCGTACTGAAAATCACCGCCCCAAGAGCAACGCTGCGACCCATCCCCGTCGGAAGTTCCGAAAACCTGCTCGTCGGGCAGTCAGTACTCGCCATCGGCAACCCCTTCGGGCTAGACCAGACGCTGACCACGGGCATCATCAGCGCACTGGGTCGGGAGATAAAATCGGTGAGCGGCACGCCCATCCGGGACGTGATACAGTCCGACGCCGCCATCAACCCCGGCAATTCCGGCGGCCCGCTGCTCAACTCCTCCGGTGAACTCATCGGCGTGAACACCGCCATCTACAGCCCCAGCGGCGCATCGGCGGGCATCGGGTTTTCCATCCCCGTGGATGTTGTGAAATGGGCCGTGCCCGACCTGATTAAATATGGTAAAATCAACCGCCCAAGCCTCGGCATCGAAGTGGCCAATGCGCAGACGACCCAACGCCTCGGCCTCCGTGGCGCACTCATCACGCATGTTATCGAAGGCAGCGCCGCCGAACAGGCTGGCCTCCAACCCACCTACCGTGACCGCAACGGCCGTATCCGCCTCGGCGATGCCATTATTGGCATCAATGCTGAAAAAGTGGAGTCCAGCAATGACCTTCAGCTTATTTTGGAAAAATACAAGATTGGTGACAATGTAAAGGTGAAGCTGCTGCGGGAAGAACGGGAACAAGAGGTGGTGGTGAAGTTGGAGGGGAGTAAATGAGTGGATGTTTTTCCTGGGGACTTGGATATAGGCGAGGGTCGGTGCATCATCCCATTGGCGTAAGACTTCCCGAATAGCCATACCCCAGCCCGTGAAAAACTCACCGTTCCAGGAAGAGTTTAGCGTAGCGACTCTTGCGGCGCAATCCCCCCTCACACCTTCGCCTTCACCGGCCACCGCAACCCCTTGTGCTTTTGCAGCACCGCCTTCACCGAGCCCACGCTCAGCGGTGATTCAATCATCAGGGGTAGGCGGTTGGCGATTAAATCTTTACAGCGAGGATAAGAAAACGAGGAACAGCAAACTCAGCTCCAAAAATTCTCTCTTCTATAAAATCATTAGAAGGAGCTGGCGAGGACGGCTGCTCTGCAATTCGAGTTACAAAATATTGGCTTTCACTTTTACTAAAATAGATTGCAAAATTAGTCTCCGTCTGTAAACTTAACCGTGGGTTGATTTTAAACTCCATCATCACAGTCGGTGCCAACGCAAGTTTTCGTTCACGAAAATCCCAACCTGATGCCCAGCCCCCACCAGAGGATGCCCGGTCGTCATGGTTATTAAAGATTGTATGTTTCACATCAAAGCCATAATGAAAGCACCAGTGTTTACTGAGTTCAGCATTCTTTTCAAGCCCGATTCGTATATCTAATTGACTGAAGCTCCTATTTTTGATTTGGTCTGGAAGCTGCTTATCGGTTGTTTTGCTAGCATAGCTATTTCCGCCAATCCCTAACCGGAAGCTGTATTGTTTCATCAATCTTTTATAGGTAAAAAGATAATTAGGTCGGGGCGCCTGATAAGTATCTGAATTATTGATAAAGAAAAATTGACGGATTATGGAAGTAATATCCATGCCCAATTCATTCGAATGATTTTTAGGAATATTGGCCTCTTGAGCAACCAATAATTTCGGAATCATAAAAAAAACAAGCAAGAAAAAACAAGGAATAGTTGATTTCATAAATATTGATTTATGTGGTCATGAATGGCTATATATAAATTTTAAAACAACCATAATCATATCAAATCCGCACGGCGATGATAATAAAATTAGGTACGGCGAATTCTAACCCATGCTGCTTATATACTTCTGATTCCGAAACTGGCCGTATTTCCGAACTTGGGTTATCAGGGTATTGAAAGTAAAAAGGCTTTGTTTCCCTGCGTTGAAAATAAACTGAGAAATTTGCCTGTGTTTGCAAGCTCAACCGCTTGTTGATTTTGAATTCAAACGTCATATTCGGAGCAAACGCAAAAGTATATCCATGACTGTTTTCGCCCCAGCCCCAACCTTGTTTTGTGCCTCTATGATCGTCATGCGATTTAGAAATTGTATGCCTAAAATCAAGTCCATAATAAAAGCTCCATCGTTTGGTAAGCTCAACGGCTTTCTCGATGCCTATTCTGTAATCTATATCAGTATCGGTAGAAGCATCAATCTTATCAGGAAGTGATTCTCGTGGATTGTAAGTTGATATACTATTACCCCCAATACCCAATCTGAGGTTGAATTTATCCAATATCCGTTTATAGGTCAGGTAATAAATCGGCTCATATCCTTGGTAGTTATCCGTCGCATTAACAAAGAGAATTTGATTAATCAGGGAAGTAACGTCTGTTCCAATCTCATTTCGATAAATTTTGGGTTCGTCGGTGTCCTGCGCAGCTAAGGAAACAGGAAGCGCAAAGAAAACAGCAACGGAGAGGTAGAATAGTGGTCTCATTAAGTCAGATTTAAAAGTAATTAGCAATAATAAAGCTAATTGTACAATTCTCCTAAAGGTGGGAATAACTTTGTAGCCTCGCACAATCCAAAGCAGTTTGGGCTTTAGGCATCCGCTTTCATATTTCCCACAATTCTTAAATCCCCCCTCACACCTTCGCCTTCACCGGCCACCGCAACCCCTTGTGCTTCTGCAGCACTGCCTTCACCGAACCCACGCTCAGCGGCGAGTCAATCATCAGCGGCAGGCGGTTTTCGTCGTCCGTCACCCAGACGTTTATACTGGCGCCATCGGGGAACACCCGGCCCGGTATCACCTCCGGCGAGAACTTTTGCGTGTTGTACTTCCCGAAATCCCGGATGTTTTTCTTGGCCTCGCTGCCATTGTAGCGCACCTTCAGCGGCCAGGTTTCCTTGTCCATGAAAATCTGGACGGGGAAGGTCTCGTCTTTTTTCATCTTCGAAAAATCAACGTTGCGGGCATGGTAAAGGATGCTCACGATGTCGTGCATACAGCCGTCAATCTTGAAATCATGGTGCTCCCGGATGTCCGTCGTGGACTTGCCCCGGTCGTTGTGAACTGTGCCACGGCTCTGGTCGTAGGTCAGGTAGTCGTACAGGCGGTACTTCCCCTCCTCGATGTTTCGGATGCCCATGATGGGCAGGCCCGTCTCCTTTTGCACCCAAGTATCGTAGTAGTCCCGCACCTTGAAAAACCAGTCGTAGCTCTCGTAGGTCTTCCCCACCACTTGGAAATGCCACTGGTCGTCCTCGTCAATCACCTTGAAAGTCATCTCGCCCGCCGAGAGCCAGACGAAATTCCAGTTGTAGTAGAGTTTATAGGTAAGCTCCTCGCCTGCAGTGTAGGTGGTGTTTTTGGTGAGACAGGGGGAGCTGTGGTCGCCCAATTCATTGGGCTGACCGGAATTTAAATCGGTCGTTTCCCCTGTTTTTGCGAAGCCAAAAAAAAGAAAAGCCAGCGCCAACGAACTGAATAGGAGTGCTTTACGAAGATTTTTTGTTTTCAAAGCCAATAGATTTTAGAATGTTCACTTGGACGATAAACACCAGGCCGAGTAACGCAGGCACGGCGATGTTTATTACGAACAAAGAGAAGGTGGCGGCCAGAATATCCACATGGTCTTGCGTAAAAAAGCCCCAGACAAAAAGGGCGATTTCGCCACGGGCCAGCAGCCCCATGGCCGGCGGCAGCGGCACACTCGCCTGCACGAGAAAGATAGTCGCAATGCCCGCCATGCCCAACAGCCACGGGGCTGGCACGCCGTAAAATTGCAGCAACAGGTAGTATTGCGTGGAGTAAACGAAGTAACGGAGGAAGGCAAAACCCAGCGCCCGCCCCAGTTCCTTCCGGTGGTAGTGCCGCAGCACCGTCAAGTGCCGCAACTGCTTTTTGAAGCGGTCAATGTACGGGATGCGCTTCGCCAGCGGCACCATCACGTCAATATTGAAATAGGTGAAAAACAGCAGCCCCAAGAATGCCGCTCCCAAACTGATGGAAACGAGAATGAGGTACGGCGCTGGGTGCAGGAATTTCAAGGAGAAATACACGCCGCCGACCAGCCCCACCGAGAGGAGCGCCAGCAACTGCGCCAAGCTGCCCACCATCGTCGCAATGACGGCCTTCCAGCCCTGCCCCTCTTCCACGAACAGCACCCGCCCACCATACTCCCCCACCCTGTTTGGGGTGATGATGGCGATGGACGTGCCCGCCAACACCGCCTTGAACGATTGCCAAAAATTCAGGTTGGAGAAATCCCGGATAAGCTGCCGCCATTTCATCGCCTCCAGCGCCATGTTCAGCGGGGCGAGCAGGATGACGGCCACCAGCCAGAGCAGGTTCGGGTATACAAAATCCTTGACCAGTGCCGCCCATAGCTCCTCCACCTGTTGCTTCGCAAACACTTGGCGGTAGATGGCCCAGCCGAGCAGTGCGGCGATGAGCAGCTTGACAAGGAAGTCAAGAATGGGTCGGTTTGGTATTTTCAAGAAAGGAAAACCTATTTTTGGTGGTCGGGGCAAGACTTTCTAAGTTTTATAAACTTGGAAAGTCTATTTCCGCCGTGGCGAAGTTAGCTTTGCTGCGCAATGACAGAAACAAAAAAATACCGCATCCTCGGCATTGACCCCGGCACCAATGTGCTGGGCTATGGCATCGTGGAGGTCGTCAACAAGCAATTGAGCCTTGTGGCGCTGGGCGTCATCACGATGCAACACCTTGATGAACAGCAATTTAAGTTGAAAAAAATTTTTGAAGAAGTGCAGGCGCTGGTGCGGCGCTACGAGCCGAGCGAGATTGGGATTGAAGCGCCTTTTTACGCCAAAAACGTTCAGTCCATGCTCAAATTGGGTCGGGCGCAGGGCGTGGCCATTGCCGCAGGCATCACGATGGGCGTGGAAATCACGGAGTACTCGCCGAAGAAAATCAAGCAATCCGTGACCGGAAACGGCAATGCCTCTAAGGAGCAAGTGGCGGCCATGCTGGAAACGATTTTCAAAACTAAATTGGAAGAAAAATACCTCGATGCGACGGATGCGCTGGCCACGGCAGTCTGCCATTTTTACCAATCAAAATCAATGCCCGGTGGCGGGAAGAAGGTGAAGGATTGGGCCGCGTTTGTGAAGGAAAACCCAACTAAAAAGCTGTGAGCCAGGAGTTACGAGCTACGAGTTGCTCGCAGCTCATGGCTCGAAACTCGCAACTATTTGCTCGGCGATAGCAGCCATTTCTTCTTTTGAAAAACTCAATTTTGGAGCGCTCACGCTCATTTGGCTTTCCCGCTGAAAGGGGATGAGGTGGACGTGCGCATGTGGTACTTCCGTGCCGATTACCATGACGCCGACCCGCTTGCAGGCGATGGCTTTGTCGAGGGCTTTGGCCACTTGTTTTGAGAAGAGCATGAGGCCAGCGAGGGTGCCGCCATCCAAATCGAAAAGATAGTCCACTTCCTCTTTTGGCACGACGAGGGTATGGCCTTTGGCCACTGGATTGATGTCGAGGAAGGCCAAGAAATGCTCGGATTCCGCTACTTTGTAGCAAGGGATTTCGCCGTTGATGATGCGGGTAAAAATGCTGGCCATTTCAATTGCGGATTTTGGATTGCGGATTGCGGCAGGGAATTGCGTTATCCGTTTATCCTGTTTTTTCTCAAATAAAGATGTTGAGGATTTTGAAGGCAATCTCCCCGGCTGGGGTGGTAATGGTGGCTACTTCACCCACTTTTTTGCCTAAAAGCCCTTTGCCAATAGGAGAACTTGCGGAGATTTTTTTGTCCTTCAGGTTGGCCTCCGACTCGGATACCAGTTTGTAGGTGTCTTCTTTTCCGGTTTTTTTATTGAGGATGGTGACGCTGGTGAGTAGGCGTACTTCCGTAGTGTCCATGTCCTCCTCGTTGAGGATGCGGGCGGTGGCCATTACTTTTTCCAACTCGTTTATCTTCAGTTCCAACATGCCTTGTGCTTCTTTGGCAGCGGCGTATTCAGCGTTTTCGGAGAGGTCGCCTTTGTCACGGGCCTCGGCAATGGCACGGGAAACCTCTAGGCGTCCAGTTGTTTTCATTTCTTCCAATTCAGTTTTCAGCCTATCGTGGCCTTCCTGCGTCAGGTATGTAACGTTCATAACAAATTAATTAACTGATGTAAAAAATAGCGGCCAATTTCAACAGCGACGAAGGCAGTGCTTTCCAAGGTTGACCCCCTCGAAAGGAACGGCATTTCATCAAATATTGGGAAAATAAGTTGCGCCCTACCCAAATTACCTGCCGCTCACTGGACAGACTTTTGGGTAATCGCATTCAAGATTATTGGTCGCTGACCATCAAACCTAAAAGGCAAGAACGTTTCCAGCGTACTTGCTGGAAACGTTCTTGCCTTCGTTTCGATTGACAAAAGTACGCAATGCCAATTTAACAGCTTAGTTTTTGTTTAGATTTTTCTTTTTGTAAAAAAAAGTAGCCCCGCCTCGACTTTACGAGGGGGGCCATCCCAAAAACCAATTGTTAAAGGACATCTATATTCTTGCCACGGATTTGATTTGTCAAACCCGTTTTAAATCTTGTTTTTCAAAACCCGGTGTGTACGGGTGGTCTCAAATTCGGTGTCTCGAAATGTGTCGGCTGCCCGTACTAGTTGCTACGGTCGTAGCGTTTTTTGCCACGGTCAAAACTGAACATCAAGGTCAGTTCGTGCGAGCCACTGTTGTATTTCTGGAACTTCTGGAACGTGAGGTCATAGCTATAGTACAGCTTGAAAACGTCCACGTTGGTGCCGAGCAGGATGCCTGTGGCGCCGCCTGTACCACCCCTGACACTGAACCCAGCGATAAGCTTGTCGTTGATGAACGAGCCGAGCATGTTGAAGTCAATCTGGAGGGGCCTGTCCTTGATATTGTAAACCAAGATGGAAGGCTTCAGCTTGAAATTGTACGGCTCTACCTCGAACTCGTGGCCAAAGGTGATGATGGAATATTTGAGGAACGAACCTTCGTTCTTGCCCGTCTCGATTTCGCCGATTTTGGCAACGACGAGGTTTGGGAAGGTCACACCCACGAAAGTGCTCTTTTTAAAGGTTGCGAAAGCACCCAAGGAAGCATCGAAAATCTTGTTTCCGTCCACGGCATCCATGATGATTTGGTCTGGCTGTTGACTCAAGAGCGGGTCGTCAAGCACCGAATTTGCCAATTTTTTTGTCAAAAACTCCGTAGAAAAACCGGCAGCGAACTTGACGTTTTTCAACTCGTATCGAAAGGCGTAATTGAGTTGCAAACGGGTATTGGTCATGTTGCCGAGGTTCTCGTTCATGACCCCCAGCCCGATTCCAAGCGTCTTGCCGATTGGGCCGTTGTAGCCTATGCCGTAGCTTTTAGGCGCACCTGGGAACCCCGTCCACTGACTGCGAAAGCCCATGAAAATCTGGTGGTTTTCGTAAAAACCAGCTACAGCTGGGGAGATGAGGATTGGGTTGATGGTATAGTGGGAAAAAACAGAGGATTGCTCCTGCGACCAAGCAGACTGGAGGGCAAAAGCAGCGAATATGAGTAAAATAAGCTTTTTCATGCTCATGGATTTAATCGGTGATTGGATAAGGGTGAGTGGTGACTAGTGACTAGTGACTGGGTTGCCCCGAATCACCACTCACCAATCACCAATCACTGATTTATTTACGAAGCACGGTTACACTACCTTTTTTGGAAACGAATGTATTGATGCCCGGATCGAAATAATTGAAGACGTAATAATAGACGCCGTCCGGCACATCGTTGCCAAGGGAGTTGGTACCTCGCCAGAGGTTGTCGTCATTGTAATCTTCGGTGCGGTACACCAATTGGCCCCAACGATTGAAGATTTCGAGGGTATTGTCGTTAAAGCGGCTGAGGCATTTGATAATGAATTCTTCATTGTTACCGTCGCCTTCTGGTGTGATGATGGACAGGGCTTCGCCGCATTCGGTGCCATCATCTACCGGGACAACCCTAGCTACTTGACATCCATTTGTATCCGTGATCCGGATTGCATATTTACCAGGGAAAAGTTCGGTAAGCACACTGTCCGTAGCGGTTGGGAATTCAGGCCAGAAGAAAGTGTATGGCCAAGTACCACCAGTCACTGTGACGCCAGCTACACCGCTTGGGCCACCTGTATCTGATTCCGAGAATATCCCCACGGTGAGCGGGATAATTTGAGGAATGGCCACATTTCCAATCACTGTACAGCCATTGAAATCGGTAACAGTTACTGAATAGTTGTTACCTGGCGTCAGGTTATCTGCAGTCGGATCTTTGTCTCCATTGCTCCAAGCATAGGAATACGGTGGCACACCTCCGCTTACTGTCACCGTGGCTTGACCGGAATCCCCTGCCGTACAACCGCTGGCTGAGCCAACAGCTTCAGCAGTGAGCTTGCTTGGACCTTCCAATTTTACTGAATCGGACATTTTACAGCCTTGCCCGTCCGTGATTGTTACGATATAATCAATGTCGGCAGAAAGTCCCATTACTGTTTGTGAAGTTGCGCCATTGCTCCAAGCATAAGTGTATGGAGCAACACCGTTCATTGGCACTGCAATCGCTGCACCACCATCTCCACCATTACAGCGTATATCGTAACCATTGTAGTCAGTGGTGATTTGGGCGGTGACGCTGAGGTTGGATTCAGATTCAAGCAGGTGAGTTAAAACAAAACTAGTCTGATTTGCATCAGTGATTGTAACTGTATAATTGCCTGGAGGTAAGTTGCCAGCTGTCTGTGACATACTTACTGAACCATTGGCATCACTCCACTTATAAGTATATGGAGTATTTGCAATCGCACAGCTTGGAGTCAAAGACGGGGTAGCCGTTATTGACCCAAGGTCTTGCGGACAGTTTGGTTTCACATCTGTAAAACTAGCGGAAAGCAGACCAACGCCGATATTGCTAAAAGCAGCGTTACATCCACTTGTTTGGTCAGTTACAGTAACAGAATAGCATCCTTGACCAATGTTGAACAAATCCTGTGATGTTGCACCGTTGTTCCATTGATAGGTGTAATTGATACCCTGACCTCCAGTTACTTCAATATCCACATGCCCCAATTGAGTTCCTACAACATGTGTAACCACAGGTGCTGGTGACAGGGTTAATATGGTCGAACCCACTGTCACTGTTCCTGTCAAGGTCTGTTTATCCAAACCCGTCTGACTATCGGTGATGGTGTAATTATAAGTTCCTGCAGACAGGTTCATAAACGAATATGATGTCTGACTGGTGCTAAAATTGACCGTTGGCGACGTGATTTGATAGTTGTAAGGCGGAATACCACCTTGAACTGACAGCGTAACCTGACCTGAGTTTGGAGAAGGAGGTGCGCATGAGTTAACCCCTGCGGCCTGTTGTAAGGTCATTACGACTGGCACATAATCCAAACAAAATGGCCCAGCCGTGCCCGTACATCCGCTACCATCGGTAATGGTTGTCGAATAGCAACCTTCGGGTAGTGCAAAGATTGGATTGGTGGTTAGTGTCGTTCCACTCCAAACATAAGTATAAGGTGCTCCTGTACCGCCCTGTGGGCTCAATGTGATAGAACCGTTTGTTCCTGCAGATGAGGTTGGATTCTCTGAGTTTGCCAAAATTGCACCCACCGCTTGCGAGGCTTGGGTAATCGTGAAAGTTTGCACCAAAAACTGGTTTGTTGGCAAACTTGTATTGCTGACAGTTACCGTGTAAGACCCGGCGCAAAGCGCTGTCCTGTCAGCGGTATCAACACCAATATCCGACCAAGTATAGGTATATGGCATAATGCCGCCACTAACAACTACATGGATTTCCCCATTGCAAGTTGCGAAGCAAGCATTCTTTTTAGTGCTGCCGTTGTCAGTTACTGGCGCACTCAACAATGTGCACCTTGCTTTGGTACAACCATTGGCATCCGTCACCGTTACGCAATAGTTGCCGGGGCAAAGGTTGGTTGGGTTGCAACCTGAAATGGCACCGTTCGGGCCTGACCAGTTACAAGTATAAGGGGCAACACCGCCTGTGATGGTGGAGGAGATGGAGCCATTGCACTGTCCGCCTGTCGGAGGAGTCGCTGTCAAAGTGACAACAATAACGGCTGGTTCTGTTATCGTTACCGAAGTGGTTTTTACACAACCGAAGGGTTGGTCACGAACATCAACCGTGTAAGTGCCGCCAGCTAGGTTATTAAATACGTTGTTTGAACCCCACATGCCACCATTAATACGGTATTGTTTGGTGTTTCCACCGCCCGTTGAAGTGATGGTGATAGTGCCATTTGCAGCGCCATTACAAAGAATATTTGTACTGGTTGCAGAAATGGTCAATGCGCTTGGCGGTGCGGAGATAATGTAGGTCGGCGAAACCAGCGTACATCCCCTGCAGTCCGTGACGGTGACCGTGTAATTGCCAGCTGCAAGGCCAGTGATATCCTGCGTGGTGGCGCCATTGCTCCAAGCATAGGTGTAGCCCGTGCAGCCAGTTCCTGTGTTGGTACCGCCGGTGACGGTTATGTCAATTGCACCATTTGTTTCACCGAAACAAACAATATCTTGAGAAGTATTATTGATGATGAGGGGAGTCGGTTGCGTAACCGTATGCGGCCCACTAGTTGCGGTTTGGGTACCACCACAACTGGTAACTGTAACCGAATAAGCTCCGGCAGGCACACCCGTCAGGTTTTGCGAAGTACCAACAGTTGTTCCGCCAGCGTTTTTCCAAACATAAGTTTTGGCAGCGCTGCCGCCAGCTACGGTAATGGCTACGCCGCCATTGCTTCCGCCCGCACAACTTGCAGGTGTTATCACTGGGGCTGAAACCGTTACGGGGCCCGTGCAAGTCACGCCTACGGTGACGCTGCCAGGGTCAAAAACAGGCGTAACCGCACCATTGCAGCTTCCAACTTCTATTAAAAGAGGAGTACCATTGAAGGTAATATTACCGACAGCGCCATTAGCTCCAATCACATTGAAACACACTTGGAAAATTACGGTGCCATTTGCCACCGTGGCGCCATTCACTGGGTCTGAAGATGACCACGAAAAGCGAAGAATACCATTACTGGTTTCCGTGGTTCCAAAATTGGCTGGAGTCAAGTCTGGCAAGCCAAAACCCTGCACAGAAGCATAGGTAGTGACTGCTTGATTGAAATGGATAGTAAATTGTGCACTTGTGATGCAGGTAAAGTTCTGCACCGTAAAGTCAACGCAAATTTGACCACCTGTTGGAGATTCTACTTCGCCAGCTATAAAGGTCAGGTCGGTGGTTCCACCACCACCACCACCACCACCGCCGCCACCTCCACCGCCACCTCCACCGGAGGAACATATTTCGAGGTTTCCAGAGACGCCTTGGAAAGGTACTAGCTGGCTGTTGCCATTGTAAACTTCTATTGGAGTGACGGTGCCATTGAACTGAAAAGGCGTGGTATTGCCACAACTCTCAGTACCAATAGCATTTAAGCAAACTTGATAAATAACGGTTCCATTGGCCACGGTAACACCGACAGCATTTGGGTCTGACCAAGAGAAAGAAATCAACCCTTGACCTGCTTGGGTAGTACCAAAGCTACCACCCGAAAGGCCCGGCAGCCCGTAGCTCCCAGCTGGTATGTTTGCCAGTTGCCATCTTGCTTCGTTAAACTCCATGGTATATTGCATGGAAAGGATATTGACGAAGTCATTTACGGTCACATCTAGGCAAATTTGTGCACCGGGGGCAGCTGTCTCATCGGAAGCAATCACGGCAAAACCGCTGACGGGGTTTCCGCCACCACCGCCGCCGCCGCCTGAACCGCCTCCACCGCCGCCGCCGCCTGAACCACCACCGTTAACGGAGGCACTAACGAAAGTAGTGCTGGCAGTCAGTTCAACACCATTTCCATTGTAAACTTCCTTCGGGGTTGGGGCATTCCCAAAATTGATGGTAGCTGGCTGGGAAGTTAGCAAACGGTATCTCAAACTGTACAAAATGGTACCATTGGAAACCGTCACACCTGAAGCATTCGGGTCTGACCATGAGACTCCCAACAAGCCGTTACCGGTTCCAGTGGTGCCAAAACTGGCAGCAGTCAGACCAGACAATTGCGAGGGGGTAATGTTTTGTATCGGCGAGACGAACTGCAACACAGCCGGGTTCCAGTTCATTGAGTACTGGAAACTGAGGATGTTGGTGAAATTCGAAACAACGATGTCAACGGTAATTGTGTCGCCCGCATTGGCCGTAACGGCTTGCGGTGTGACAGAAAAGGTAGGCTGGGCAGCGAGTTGCGAAGCAAATAACGCCATTAGCCCAATGACGAGATTGGTAATCGGTCTTTTCATATGTTCGGAATTGGGACGATAATTGTGAAAAAATGTAATCGGAAAACAATTGGCAAACCCTGTAATTCCACCATGGGCCGCCAACTTGATTAGGCATTACTGCATAATCAACTGCCTCGTGGCAGTGGCTCTTGCGGTTTCAAGGGTGTAAAAGTACGACCCTGCACTCGTAAGCATATCCCTTTGTACGGGTATTCTGCTTAAACCGGCAGGAAATTTTTTGTTTTGGGAGTAAACGACTTTGCCACTGCTGTCAAAAATGGTCAGTTTGGCGTGGTCACCTGCATTCAGGTTGAACGAAATGTACGTGATTTCCGAAAAAGGGTTCGGGCTATTTTGAAATAAAGTGAAATCTTCTGTAAAAGTCTCCTCGCTGGCATTGACGCCAGAGATGGTCACCTTGCCGTTTTCTATGTTCACACCAACCTCTTGGTTATAATTTGCTATCTCAATCACGAAAGGTGGCTGGACGGTCGTGTCATTGGCGATTTCAAGCATGGTGTTCGTGCCCATGCCACCCACTGCCTTGAAGTTGATATTGAACAAGGTAGCATTATCATCAAGGGATACCCCAGAGTTTGTGCTCGGGTCAAACCAATACCAGCTCAGCCTCAAGCGACCATCGTTTGCAAATGCGCTATTGAAACTATTGATTACGGTAAAATCTGGCATGTTGGCATTCAATCCGGTTACAGATTGGAACTGGATAATGGCAGGATTCCACTGGATGGCGTATTGCATGGAAGCAATATTGTCGAAATCCGAGGCTTTGATGCCAATGGTAAACCATTCCCCAGGATTGACTACCTTATCTGGAACGGTCAATGAGACTGATTGAGCGTTCAGGTTGAACGCAAAAAAAACGACAAAAAGGATAGAACAGATATTAATCTTTTTCATGATAATCGGTATTGCAAGTAGTTTGCCAAAACTTAATATAACGTGAGAAAGGTGGCCGACTTTTGGAAAAAACCTTAGTCGGCCACCGTTCTGCGCTGATTTCAAATTGTTTATTCGACGATAAGCATCCGCTTTGTGGCAGTTCCAGCCTCTGTCTTCAAGGTGTAGTAAACCACGCCATTGGCCGACAGTTCGTTGCTGTTCAATTGAACTTCGTTGTAGCCTTCTGCAAATTCGCCTTCAATGTTTTTCAAAACTCTGCCCGAAACATCGGTGATTTTAAGGCTTGCGCTGCCAGCTTGTGGTAGGTTGAAGCCAATGGTCGTCACTCCTTTGAACGGGTTCGGTGTATTTTGGTACAGCGCAAAATCTTGTGCCGCCTTTTTGTTGAACGAAAGTTGCACGTTGAGCAAATCGCCATTTGTCCGGTAAGCCTCTGCCTTCGTGAAACGGGAATTGACCGACAGCATTTCACTCAACTTGCCATTTGCTTTTGCCCGGAAAACCACGCTGAACATTGAATTGTCATTGGCCGAGCCATTCCAGCTTGCCGTCAAGGCTCCTTCCTTCAGCAGTGTGTAGCCAAAGTTTTCCTCTCCGGCCACACCAGATTTCACATCTTCGACTTCGAGGGCATTTACATCAAAGTTCAGGGTAAACTGGAAGCCCAACACATCCAATTCCTGGGCGGTGAACTCCACCGCTACTTCTTCCCCTTTTACCACGCTCCTATCCTCGGCCTTCAGTTCAAAAATGCCGTTGCTGCGGTCTTGGCTGCTGCCGCTGCTAAAATTAGTAGCTGCACTACCGTTCACGTCACCGATTTTAACGGCCACGAAATTGGTGTTTATGCAATCACCAGCTACATCATTGAGGTTGATGATTTCAGGGAAAACTTCCGCAAATGGATTGGCTGGGTTCGGGAAAACATAGCCCTTGTCCACAAAGCGCCAAGAAGTATTGTTCGGAAAACCCGTGGTAATCTGAAGTATCAGTTTGCGGATTTCAACGATGTCAAATGTGCTTACCGTCTTCGAGTTATTCGCATCCGCTGCTATGATTTTGTAAGGTGAATTTAGCAGGGTTGAACCCAGTACGTGCTTGCTGATAAGCACTAAATCGAAGGTTGAAACACCATTCAGTGGGTAGGTGTCCAGCGATGGAGTAACGGTGTAATCATTGCCAAGCAACATCGGCAGTCCGTAGCTTCCTTGGCTGTTGGTATTTACCGCTTGATTGAAAGCACCCGGTGCATTGATATTTACATTAACCGCTTCTACCCCAGCATTGCCCTCGTTTGAGACGGTACCTGCTATGAGTGGGTCGTTGCTGCAAGCCCCCATATTATCCTGAATGATGATAAAAGTCTCGCAGTAATCTTGGTTTCCTGCGGCATCGGTTACCCAAAGCTGCACAGGTTGTTGACCAATATCATCGCAGGTGTAGGTGTTTCCAATATCGTTGATATCGGAAGAAAAAGACAATTTCAAGGAGCCAGGGCAATTGTCAAAGCTGCCTGCATTCAGGTCGGAAGCCCAAACATCTACCATGCCAGTTTGCATCAGTACGATGACCACACCATTCTTGCAGTAAGGCGTCGGCTTTTTGCAGTCCTTCACCGTTACAGTTGTGTTGCAGGCTGTTTGGTTATTGCAATTGTCTTTAGCATTGTAGCGCACTACGTAGGTACCTGGACCAACATTTGCGAACGGGCCAAAACCTGAAACCCAAACGCCACCAAAATTAACCTGAGCTGTCAAATCAATATCTGGGCTACAATCCTGAATTTCAGGAATGGGCAGCAGCATTGCTACCGTGCAGGTATTTCCCGAAATGCAAACATCGGGTACTTGGCAGTTGCCCACAAAGATGGGGTCAACTGTGTCGTTCACCTTAATAACTTGTTGGTAAACAATGTAGCCATCCCAAGGGTCAGAATCTGGGTCAGTATCCGGGCCGAGTGACCTGGTTGCATCCAACAAGGTTGGGCGGTTCGGGTTCGAGTTGCCACTGCGCCAAGAATCCCGGAAAGTGCGGGCGTCGCAATCGCCATCATTGTCAACATCACACGAAGGGAACGCAAGGCCAAGTGCGTTTTCTGGTTGTTCAACCACCTCTTGGTCAATATTTGCACCAACCACGCACCAGTTGATGACGGTCCAATTACGGACGATTTTATAACATGCATCATTTACCGCAAAAACTTCGTCGTCATGTGAAATGGCAATCAATTCACAGTTTTCATAGAAAATCTTTGGCTGGCCAAAATCTGGAACCGTAGAACCACATTCAACGAGTTTGTTTTCAGGAAACTCAACCGCCCAATCAGATACATGGTCAACGAAAATCGTTTGATTACATGACTGGGGCGTTGTGTTGTTGCTTGCGTCTTTGGCCGTGAAGGAACGGACTATCGAGCCTTCCAAGCACTGGTCAAGATTTACGCTCGTGTTGCATGTGATGGTAACACCGCAATTATCGTAGTAGGTTGGTGAGCCAAAAAAGTTAGACAATGTGGTACATTGTTGCTGACCGTTTTGGGTAGCAATCTGCGTTTCAAGGTTGTCAGCATACCAGTTGCAGGTGATGCGCTGGTTTGGTGGGCAGCTTACAAGAGTCGGGTTCAATTTATCGTTTACTTTAACCTCCACCATGCAGTCGTTGTAGTTCCCAAAGCAATCGAAGGCACGGAACACGACCATTACTGGACTATTGGCAACATCGGCACAACAGAAAACCACAGATGGGCCAAACAACAGGTCGTTATGGTTATCATCGCAAGGGTCTGTCATCCGGCGCACCTCGAAATGGTCGAGGCAGCAGTTGTCGTAAGTAGCGCTGTTGAAAGCACTTGCCATGACCGTTGCAGAGCCGCCGGTTGTCAAATTTACATCCGTATAGGACAAGCAGATTGTTGCTGGCGCAATATCATCTACAACGGTAATTGGAACTGCCAAGCTGGTTACGTTCCCGCAGGCATCCGTTACTTGATAGGTAATAATAGCCGGGCCCAATGGTAACCCAGGTGCTGGTATTGTTCCGCCGTTGGCAGGGTTTCCACCGAGATAAACGGCTTCACCAATCGGGGTATTGATTTTAATCGTCCAAGTGCCGTTGCAGTTATCGGAAACGGTTGGTGGTGGCAAAAATCCAACGGATTTGCAAGGCTGTGGATGTTGGCCGGGTACATTCGCACTTACTGTGAATGGTGGGCGTGTGACAACTGGTGCCTTATTGTCCATTACTTTCACAACCTGAATATTGTCTTCGCCACCTACGCCTATGGTCACTACAGTTCCTGTACACCAGTTCAAAACGGTCCAAGTACGAACTACCTTGAAGCTTGCACCACAAATGACGATGACTTGGTCGCTTTTTGATTGCTGATAATTGCAGTGAAGGCCGATAATATTAGCTACTACGCCAGAACCCGTCAACGCCAAAACATCGGCATCATCCAATCCATTTCCGGGACAACCTGTACCACCATTTTGCACATTAGTACTGTTAATAGCTGGGCTGTCGCCAAATGGGTCATTGTTATCGTTGCAATCAGGGTTAAGATTTACATCAATCACCAAGTTGGTAGCAGGATTGGAATCCCCTACGTATGGATGTTTTGCCGTTGCAGCTACAATATTTGGATATGCGCCATATTGTTCGCAAGTCCAAATAATATCGTTTGGAAAATCAACCACTGTTGGACGGTTTACAGTGATTACTTGGTGGCACTGAGTTGAAGTGTTGCCAGAGGCATCAATAGCCACGTAGTGGCGGGTAATGGTCACGAAACCATTGGCACAAAGACCATTGGTGTTGGTTTGCTCTCCAGTTAAGTTGATGGTTGGATTGTTGTCGCAGTTGTCCACAGCGGTTGGGAAAGCTACGATGCTTAGGTCGTCAGAACAAAGAACAGCGGCATTCGGGCAAGTGAGCGTTGGCGGCAGCTTGTCCTCAATATGGATTTGCCCCCAGCAAGAATTGCCCCCGCCAGTTTGGTCAGTTATTTTTACCGTCAGGTTGGTGTTGAACCATTGGCTGGAATTGGAAATGGTCACTTGGTTCAAACCAGTGACGACAGGCACCCAATTGTGCGTAATTTCGATGAGGTAGTCGTGACCAGGAACTGGGTTGCCCTCCAGTATTTGGTCTGCATTCAAGCCGCTCTGGCAAATATTGGGTGTGTTGTCAACCGAGACTTGGACTAGGTTGTTGCAGACCATAACTTGAGCCTGCAAAGAATTGACGCTGCCAAGGAGCAGCAAGGAGAGAAATGCCCAAGAAATTACCGAAATCTTGGTGTAATTCGTTCTGATCATGGATGATAATTTGTTAAAAACACAATCGAAAACCATAAACAATGCAAAACCCAAGGCTCACATTTGTTTAGTTTTTCAGTGCAAGTGATGGCTACGTCAAGTAACCTTAATAATGAACTTGGTTGAAAAACTGCTTATTTGCGAACTTGACCAAATAGTTGAACTTCTTTGAAATGATTCTCAAAGACTACACCAAACAGGCAAAAACCCCATCAAAAGGAAAATGTAAGCGAATTAAGGAAAGGCAACAGTAATGGGAATAATTTGTAATGCTGTAGTTCATGGGAAATCAGTTAAAATCAGTCTTGCTGCAAAATTAAGCACAATATTTCAGAATAGGAAATAACAGACAAAATTTGAACCAATATAAATTTCGGAAGGAAGGATGGCAAAGGAAACGAGCCTGAATAGAAAAACCAAGCTCTTACTACCACCTTGGCAATCACTGTGCCAATCTACCTAAAAAACAAGTATTTAGAATAGATTATTTTCGTAAGCTATCTTGATAAGGCCCGCAGAACTAGTGGCACCCATTTTTCGCATGATGTTCTTGCGGTGAACGCTCACGGTTTGGTCGCTGATGTACAGCTCCCCTGCAATTTCCTTGTTCGTCAGCGCTTGGCCCACTAGCTTCAGCACCTCTAATTCCCGCTTGGTCAAGTTGAATTTTTTGACAATCCGGTCATCGTAGCTCGGGGCTAGTTTGCCGTTTTGCATGAACCGGGAGTTCATACCGCTTTGGTTCGTCAACGACAAGCCCACACTCAGGTAGGTGTCGCCCTCCATCACTTTGTCAATGGCATGGAAAAGCTCGGTGGCAGGGCTGTTTTTCAGCACATAACCGTCTGCACCCGCCTTAAAAGCGGCACGGATGACCTTCGGCTCATCGTACATGCTCAAGACCAAAACTCGATAATCAATACCAGTGGATTTCAAATGGCTAAGGACTTCGATGCCATCCATGTCAGGCAGGCTTAGGTCAAGTAGCAGCAAATCTGGTTGAAGCCCTCCTATCATCTTCAACAAACCATTGCCCGTGTGGGCTTCGGCAAGGATGTTGAACTTCGTCTTTTCGCTTCTTCCAAGCACTACTTTCAAACCTTCAATAAAAATTTGGTGGTCATCGGTAATGACCAATTTCAATTCTGTGTGATTCATCATAATATGTTGGGATAGTTCTCTTTATCGAGAAACACTGTCACGGCGGATAAGGAAAATATAGTGCCAGTCCCGTTGAAATCGGAAAGAAAATAAAAAAAATATATTGATAGGAATCTGTATTCAGAAAATAACGCAAAAATTGAACGCCGAAAATCCTAAGAAACTAGGTAGGTAGCATCCTTCACTTCGTCCTTTCCATTTGAAAAAACGGCATAGTTGAAGCCTTCTTGGATACTGAACGCCCCTGTCTGCCCCTGTTTGTTTACGGCAATGAACCCAACTTGAATGTCCATGTAATTCTTGTATTTCTTCACCACCCTAGCCACCGCCTCCTCGCAGGCTTCCTGCGGACTGCGCCCTTGTCGCATCAATTCCACGACTAAAAAACTGCCCACAATTCGGATAACCGCCTCCCCTAACCCAGTTGCTGCCGCACCGCCAACCTCATTGTCAACGTACATGCCCGCACCAATGATCGGCGAGTCCCCCACCCTGCCCCGCATCTTGTAAGCCAAGCCGCTGGTGGTACAGGCGCCAGCGATATCTCCATTTTTATCAATCGTGATCATGCCAATGGTATCGTGCATTTCGACATTGATTTTCGGGGCATAATTGGAAGTCTTTTTCCATTCCTCCCATTTCAGTCTCGACTCCTCCGTGAGCAGGTTTTCTTTCTTGAAACCTTGTGCTAGCGCAAACTCAAAGGCCCCCTCTCCCACCAAAATCGCGTGTGGCGTATTTTCCATCACCTTCCTCGCCACAGAAATCGGGTGAACAATGTTTTCCAGCGCACAGACCGAACCACAGCTCCCGTCTGGCGCCATTATGCAGGCATCCAAGGTCACCCGACCATCCCTGTCCGGTGCGCCACCGATGCCCACCGAAGTATTTTTTTCGTCGGCCTCAATGACCATCACCCCAGCCTCCACGGCATCCAAAGCACCGCCCCCCTTGCTCATGATTTCCATTGCGACCTCATTCGCCTTCGTTCCAAAATCCCAAGTGGAAATGGCCAACGGCCTGATGGCGGCCTCAATCGCTGCGGGTGCATCTGTGGGAGCTTCCGAGCAGGATGCCAGCACCGTACCGCCCATTGCGGCAGCGACCGAACCCAAAGCCGACTTTTGGAGAAAATTTCTTCTGGTGACCATGTTTATTACTTTTGTGTGAGGGCACAAACATAGCAAATCTATTTTCACCTGCCCGATTCAAAAGGTTTATGCAATCATTAGGGGCTGTTTTTACAAAAATCCTTATCCAGCTGGTCGGCTTCATCCCGTTTTGGGCCTTGTACCGACTCTCCGATTTGCTTTGCTTTTTGCTCCGCAATGTTTTTCGCTACCGCAAAAAAGTGGTCCTTTCCAACCTAAAAAAATCATTTCCTGATAAAACAGCCAGCGAAATCGAGTTACTCGCTTCGCAATTTTACCGCCATTTCTCCGATATTTTGCTGGAAAGCGTCAAAGGGCTCACACTTCCGAAAGCCGAGCTTCAGTGCCGATTCGTGTATCGCAACCCAGCAGTTTTTCAGTCTTTTTTTGAAAAAAATCAGAGCGCCATCCTACTCGGCAGCCACTACGGCAACTGGGAATGGGGCGTCCTCTCTTTCCCCCTCAGCGTGAAGCAGACGGTGGTCGGTGTTTATAAACCATTGAAAAACAAGGTGTTGGAAAAATACCTGAACCTGCTTCGCAAACGATGGGGCCTGCAACTGACCGACATGGCCCACACTGGCCGGGCTGTGATAGGCTACAAGAACCAGCCGAGCATCTTCGTCCTCATTGCTGACCAAACGCCCTCGGACATGCGCAATGCGCAGTGGACAAGCTTCCTGAACCAAGACACGCCGTTCCTGCACGGAATGGACAAAATGGCTCGGAATACTGGCTATCCGGTTTTCTATTTTGAAATCGAAAGGGTGAGGCGAGGGTTTTACGAAGTGACCTTCTCCCCCATTTGCGAAGCACCAAAAGACCTCACCGAAGGCGAAATCACCAAAATGTACGCTGCCCGTTTGGAGGCTACCATCCGTAAATCGCCTACTGAATGGCTCTGGTCGCACCGCCGTTGGAAAAGAAAGCGGCTTGCTGCCAACCCTTCATTTTGAGGCTTGTCTTTTTTGGTAAAATGCCTTATGAAAATTCAGTTTCTACCTTTCTTCACAGCAACAAGCCTATTTCTTGCTTGCCAATCCCGCCCATCGGAACAGCTGAGTAGCGGGGAAGCAGGGGCATCCAAATCTGTCCAAGAAGTCGAGCGCCAGGTCGGTGGCCCTTGTGAATGCTGCGAAGCAATTTTCGAGGAAATGCCTGAAAATTTGGCTTGGGAAACCCAAATCTCACCACCCAACGAAGCAGGAGAACCGCTGGAAATAACCGGTATCATTTTTAAAAATGATGGCAAAACACCCGCCAACGGCGTCATACTTTACGTCTATCACACTGATAATCAAGGGCTTTACTCGAAAGGAATAACAAATACTAAATGTGCTGAACGACATGGCCACCTGCGTGGCTGGATGAAAACAGGGCCAGATGGGAGATACCGTTTTCAAAGCATCCGACCTGCTTCCTACCCGAACACCAACTTTGCCCAGCATATTCATCCTCAAATCAAGGAGCCTGGGTTGCAAGTTTACTGGATGGATGAATACGTTTTCGACGATGACCCAAAGCTTTTGCCTTCGGAAATCGCAAAGCACCAAAACCGGGGCGGTTCTGGGGTCATTCATTTAACGAAAAATGCAGCAGGAATTTGGATTGGGCAGCGGGATATTATTCTTGGTAAAAATGTGCCTGGGTACTGAGAAACTAAATCAAGGCTTTCCCAGTAACCGGAACATGTTTTTCTTGTACGCCTCCACGCCCGGCTGGTCAAATGGATTTACCCCGAGCATATAGCCACTCACAGCACAGGCTTTTTCAAAAAAGAAAAACAGGTAGCCAAGGTGATAGGCCGTTGCCTCCGGCAAATGGATGACGAGGTTCGGCACGTTCCCTTCGGTATGTGCTTCCAGCGTCCCTTCTGCTGCTTTTTTGTTCACAAAATCCATGGTCTTTCCAGCGAGGTAGTTCAGGCCATCAAGGTCGGATTCAGCAGCTTCCAAGGTGATGTCGCTTTCCGGCTTTTCGATGCTCACGAGGGTCTCGAACAGGTGGCGGCGGCCATCTTGGATGTACTGGCCGAGCGAGTGCAGGTCGGTGGTGAAATCGGCGCTGGCCGGGAAGATACCCTTGCCGTCTTTGCCTTCCGACTCGCCGTAGAGTTGCTTCCACCACTCTGCCACGTAGTGCAGCCGAGGTTCGTAATTGATGAGCATTTCAACAGCTTTACCTTTATTGTAAAGGATGTTGCGAAGGGCGGCGTATTGCAAGCAGGCGTTTTTTTCAAAAGGCATTTTGAAATCTGCAACTGCATCGGCTGCACCTTTCATCATATCGTCAATGGAAATGCCTGCCACGGCGATGGGCAGCAGGCCAACGGCGGTGAGCACGGAGAAGCGACCGCCCACGTCGTCAGGCACGATGAAAGTTTCGTAGCCTTCGCCAGTCGCCAGTTTTTTCAAAGCCCCTTTTTCTTTGTCGGTGGTTGCATAAATGCGCTCCCGTGCGCCTTCACGCCCATATTTTTCTTCCAGTTTTTGCTTAAAAATGCGGAAAGCAATGGCCGGCTCTGTAGTCGTTCCCGACTTGGAAATCACGTTGACCGAAAAGTGGCGGTCTCCCACGAGTTCGAGCAGATGGGTGAGATAAACAGGCGATATATTCGTTCCAGCGAAGTAGATTTCGGGGGTTTTGCGCTGTGCCTTTGGTAGGTTGTTGTAAAAAGTATGCGACAACATTTCGATGGCAGCCTTCGACCCAAGGTACGAGCCACCGATGCCGATGACAATTAGCACTTCGGCTTGTTCCTGAATGCGTTTGGCAGCTTCTTTTATCCGCCCAAACTCGACACGGTCATAGTGCTCAGGCAGGTCAAGCCAACCCAAAAACTCGTTGCCGGGGCCGTTGCGGCTTTCCAAAAGCTGGGCAGCGGCTTCCGTTGGAGTGGCTATTTGGCTGATTTCGTGGGGGAGCACATAAGGTTGTGCGGCGCTGTAGTCGAAACTTAGTTTTTTCATGATTAATATTGTCGTTTCAAAATTCGGCGAAAGTTATAAAAATTCATGGCGAAGCACCTTGAAACTGGAAAACTTGGGGAAGAATTAGCAGTTGCACATTTGCGGCAGCTGGGTTTTGAAATATTGGAGACGAACTGGCGCTACCGCAGGATGGAGGTGGACATCGTTGCCAAGGAAGGCGAAGTGCTGGTTTTTGTGGAGGTCAAGACTCGCAGCTACGATTATTTTGGGCGACCAGAAGAATTCATTTCTGCCGCCCAACAGGCTAGGCTCGCACGTGCAGCGTCCGCTTTTATGGAAAAAACTGGCCACGAATGGGCCATCCGTTTCGATGTGGTTTCCGTTTTGAAAAAGAAAGCAGGCGATTTTGCCGTTGAATTGATTCGGGATGCGTTTTTCCCCGGCCTGTAATTTTAGGCCATTTCAATCAAAACCTCCCCCTTGTCCACGGGCTTGCCTTTTTCAACCACAATCCGCTTCACCGTTCCTTCTCCCGGCGACTTGATGACGTTTTCCATCTTCATCGCTTCCAGAATGAGCATTGGGTCGCCTTGCGCTACCTCCTGCCCCGCTTCTACCAAAATACTGAGCACCAAGCCTGGCATCGGCGCTTTGATGGCACTGATTTTATGAACAATATTGGCACTGAGTCCCATTTTTTTCACCAATTGGTCGTAGCCATCCTGAATCTTCACTTTCTGTGGTTTCCCATTCAGTTTTAGCAGCACCTCTTTGGCTTGCTTATCCACTGAAATCACCTCCGCACGATAGGATTTGCCATTGTGCAGCACATGAAATTGGCCATCGCTTGTTTGGACGGCATCCAATTCGGCAGCGTTGGCCGCTGTTAGCTCAAGTTCCGCTTTTTCATTGACGCTGGCTAAATATTTTTCAGTTTGCATTTTATCGTTTTTTTAAAAAATCACCTCGCCTTTACTTTTCCCAATTTTGACATAAAAATAGTCTCAAACGTAGTGAAGACGATGTAGGTCAAAAAGAATGGAATCAAGAAATAGTTGTCGGTAGGTTTGAAAAAATGATGGTAACCGATGATAAGTCCTCCGGTGAGCACCATTTTCACAAAAGTAAACAACATTATCAAACGGGTAAAAGCGTTCCGGTCTTTGCTCAATGTTGCCTGCACGGCTGTAAAATATATACCAGCCGTGAGCACTGCAAAAAAAGCAAGGCTAACCAGAGAAAGCATTTTATAGGGAGCAAATGGCTGGAGTATGTGAATGAAAACAAGGGCAAGCCCAGTGAGCAATATCAAAAATAGGAGTTGTGAAAAAAAACGGCGTTTGCTCATAAAATCTGGGAAGGGAAAAGGGTTTGAGTGAATGCTCCTGATTGGAAATCCATCAAAAAACGAGGACGTATATCTTTGCTTTGGCGAGCATGAAAATGCCCATCCAACTAAGCAACGATATACGTCCGAATTGCCAAATATGACACGTTGAAAAAGTATGTTAGCTTTTCAGCAAATTTTAGTTCGCCTTCGCAAACTCTCCCACTTTGCCTGAAATGGCTTTTGATTCTGATTCTGTTGCAGCTACTTTCTTGGCTTCTCCCGAAGATTTGAAAGCGCCATTTCCATTGGAATGGCCAGTGTCACCACCTACTCTGTAGGAGCCACTGATAACTGCGCCAGACTGTACGATGAGCTTGCCGTAGCTTACCTCACCAACCACTTTGGCAGTTTCCCGAATATTTAGTAGCTCTGCAACTTGGAAAATCCCATTAAAAGTACCCTCAACGACGGCATTTTGGCACTTGATAGTGCCTTCAATCATGCCCGTTGGGCCAATGATGACTTTTGAAGAGCAAACCAAATCGCCTTTGATAGTTCCGTCAATCCGGATGTCAGTGGTAGCTTTGACCTTACCTTCAACGACCGTACCCTGAACCAAGCTGTTAAGTGAATGGGAAGAGGCAGAAGGGATGATACTTCCTGCCTTTGCTGCGTCTTTGTTTTTGTTACTTCCAAACATAGGACTGAGTTTTGAAAATCAATTTAAAAATCGGTAGAATAAGCCGTTTATCCATGAAAACCAGGTTAAAAGGCATTTTAGTTAAAAACCATGTGTAGTTAAAACGCTCTCTCAATAGCTGTTCAGAAAGTCGAAGGTAGCATTTTTTTATTTTCTCTTTAAAAAATGGAGCAAAATTTTTAGTTGCTTCCTTCGGAAACTCATCCCAAACTACGCTATTCGAATTAGCCATAAACAAAGCTACCCGTCGGTACTATGTGCCGACGGGTAGCTTTGTTCAACAATCAAGCAGGTTAAGCTGCTTGAAAATATTTAGAAATTCGGGCAGTAAACACCACGACGCTGGTCGCCACAGAATTTATATGCCAAAGCAAATTCGAATGCACCGTTGTTATTACTGGCTGGTTTCAGCGCAGAAACGTTCACGTCGTAGCTGAATCCAAGGGTGAATTGGTTGTAGTCAAAACGCGTGGACAAAATCACGGCATCCGTCAGGATACCAGTGTCAACTTTGTTTGAAACCCGCACCCAAGCACCAAAGTGCACAGCTTGGTAGTTGCTGAAATTGCCGTGGCCGCTGCCTAGCATGAATTTCAAGCTGGTACCAGAGTTCACTTGGAAAGATGGCCCTTGCTTCATCACAATCACACCAGGAACGAGTCCAAGGCGTGGTGCAATTTCAAACTCACCACCTGCGTGGATGGTGAAACGGCTATAAAGGAAGTCTTTCTTGCCACTGCTGAAAGATTGGTCAGCCCGGTTCAAGTGATGGTATGCAGCACCTGCATAAAAATTGTTGTTGTCGTCGAAAACCGAGAACCAGAGAAGTCCAGCGCCCGCATCAGCGAAGAGGAAATTAGATTCATCAAAAGTGCTCTCAAGTGATGGGCAACCATTACAGAAGCCACCTTGGCCATCGTGTTGTGTACCCCAGCGCAATTTTAGGAAATCAATGCTTCGCTGCGCAAGGCCTGCCTCAGCGCCCACTACCAAATAGTGTGCTTCCTTGCGGCTTCCAGCCATACGCTTGCTGTAAGAAAATGACAGCTTGCCAGTGGTCGTTGCAAAATTTGCTTCGCCAGCCTGGTCACCCCAAAAAGTAGCACCCACGCCAAAGTTGTCGTAACGGCCAACCGGAATCTTCTGGTCGTAGCTGACATTGTAGGTAGAGTATGCATTACTTTTCAACACGCTGGCCCACTGGTTGCGGTAGTTGGCGGTCAAGCGGATGTTGCAATTCATCAAACCGGTCATTGCCGGGTTGAGGTTGAGCGGGGACATGTAAAATTGGGAAAAGTGGATGTCTTGCGCAGAAGCAGTCACCCCAGTTCCAATGAGAAGGACAAAAAGTAAATGTTTGAAATTCATTGTGTAACTGTTTAAAAAATCCTGAATAACGAGGGAATATTTTTCAACCGTCAGGACCTTCGGAATGCAATGATAGTGAATCCTGAAATCTGGGAGGGTATTTGGTTGTTAAATTCAAAAAAAATATTGCGAATTACCACAACCGAATTTCCCTAAACAAAATTAGCTCCAATTTTCTTCCTGAAAGCAAACTTAATTCAAAACGTGCCCTAAATGTCAGATATTATACATCGAAACAATCTGCTGGATTTGCCGATAAGAGAACACTTATCAAAGGGTTTTCCATAAAATTGCAAGAAAATCAGCCATTTCAAAACAAACAGGGCAAATCCAGCTTACTTCACCATTTTTAGGAAAGACTTGACAAACCAATCCGAATCAGCCTTCAAAAGGGTTTCGAGCAGCGAGTCTGCCTTGCTCGAAAACAAACGGATTTCTTTTATCATCATCAAAAACTCCTTGATTTCGGCGGTATCACCTTGAACAGCGGAAACTTCGTCCAGCACCTTAAGCACAGGCTCCAACTCCCGTCGCTTCCGCTGGGTGATGATTTTTCGTATGACCTCCCACATGTTTTTTTCTGCAACAAAAAACTCCTTGCGCTCTCCTGGCTTCAATTCTTTGAACACCAACCCCCAATCCATCAGCGCCCGCAGGTTCATGTTCGTGTTGCCGATGGAAATCTGCAACTCATCCATGATGTCCTTGACACAAAGTGGCTCTGGAGAAATGAGCAGTAAGGCGTGAATCTGCGCCATGGTCCGACTGATGCCCCAATCGCTGCCGACAGTACCCCATGCCTGAAGGAATTTTTCTTTTGCTAATTGGTATTCCATCCCCTCTTTCAT
This sequence comes from Saprospiraceae bacterium, assembly GCA_041752395.1. Lineage (GTDB taxonomy): Bacteria > Bacteroidota > Bacteroidia > Chitinophagales > Saprospiraceae > UBA6168. The sequence goes on from JBGSWN010000138.1 coordinate 33,437, forward strand.
GTTTATTTTTTACGAATAAATTCAATTGACTTCCTACAAGAATCTGGTTATCAAATATTTAACCGAAAAAATCAGCCAAAAATAATGGTAATTTTTCAGCATAATTTCACAAAGAAAGGCATTAGAATCAAAATAGTTGCAACAAGTAAAACCCAAAACTAAGCTGTGATTCGGCCAAATGGCACGACCCTTGCGTACATAGGCTACTACTTCCCTCCTTTTTTCCCCCTATAATATTTAACAATTCACTCATCCTAACATGAAAACATCACGTTTACTGGCACTTTTGTCGTGCATCTTCTGCACCTTTTCTCTATCTGCTCAACTTGATTTTAAAATCCAACTGATGCCTGATGGCACAAAATGGGGAGTTTATGTCAAGCCAAAGCCCGGAATTGCTCCCACCAACAACACCATAACTGCTACTGGACAAATCACTTTAGTGGCACCTCTTGGGTTTACTATCGTTGACTTTAACCCCGTCAGCGGGAATTGGGCCAACAACTCTGTTTCAAGTGGGCCCAGCGAAAATCCCACAAAGACCTATATCTCGTTTGGCCTCGTGAGCGATGACCCTAAAATTCATTACTCCGCCACAGCGCCAACTTTGCTTTTAACTTTTAAAAAGGCAAACAGCTTCTGCCCCAACGAGTTTTATCTCATCGAAAATGGTGTGGATCCTTTCGACCAACTTCCCAACTCTGCTAACAGCAACCCTGGAAACGAAATCACCGTGCTCGATTTGGGCACCACTCCTTTCTCCACTTACCAATATTCTGGAAACTACGCACCATACGCATGGGACTGCCACGATTGCGACGGCGACGGCATCCCCAACGCATTGGAAGATACCAACGGCAATGGCGTTTACGACCCCGGCATTGATGTCTCCGACCTCTGCAACGGGTCTGGTGGCGGCGGCTGCATCGCTATCAGTGGCGCTCAACTCCACTGCCAAGGTGGTGGCACTGCCTGCGGCAACAACCCCGCTGGCCAAATTTCACTGGTCGTGGACATCACGGGCGGTGAAGCGCCATTTGCCATCAAATACAGCGACGGCAGCAGTACCTACAACCTACAAGGCTACCAAAGCGGAACGCCATTCACCGTGGACGCCATAAACGGCGCAAACTATTCGCTCATCTCCGTCACTGGGAATGATGCTTGCGAAGCTGATGCGACTGACCTCGGCGGCGTAGTGCCAGTCACGTTCCCAAGTGCTTTGCAATTTGTAACCCAACCAACTGGAGCGACGGTTTGCAATGGTGACGAAACTACTTTTTCTGCTTGCGCAACTGCGAGCAATGCCACTTTCAGTTTCAGTTGGCAATATTCCTCCGACAACGGAGCGACCTGGCAGGCAGTGCCGCTTGGTACTATTTTCAACCAAACCAACACTGGCATAATCACCGATGGCTGCGATGAACTGGTGGTAGGCTCAACGTTCGGCCTTCAAGGCTACCGATTCAGGGCAGTTGCCTCCAGCATTGGGGCACCTACTGCCTACTCACAAGCTGCCACCTTGCAACTGCAAGGCCCGGTACAAGTGACCAGCCAACCACAAAGCGCCACTGTTTGCGCTGGCGATGCTGCCGTTTTCACAGCCAGTGTGGCCAATAACGGCGCAGGAACGGCCAGCTACCAATGGCAAACCAGCACGGACGGCGGACAGA
>JBGSWN010000139.1:0-6929 GCA_041752395.1 Saprospiraceae bacterium
GCTTATTTGCACAAACGGGAGATGGCAACAGTTCTGGGAAAAATTGGATAATAATGGCCTATGATTTTACATCAAATCAAAGCCGCACCCGTTGAGATTCGGGTGTCCTGTCATTTCCAAAGTTTGGTGCTTCAATTGTGAAAATTATCCACGGATATTCTACTGATTCATCCTTTTCAATAAACGTCAATTTTGCTTTGGGGGAGTTTGCTTTTGCTTGGTCAAACATCAAATTCATTGCTTTATCCATAGGGATATTTTTTGCGCCTTTAATTGACAGCATGCTTCCAAACTCAGTCCATTTTTCAAGTGTCTCGTTTGAATGTATTAATTCAAGCATTGCTGTTTCTTCATCTTCTTGGCTACTTCCAATTTTCCAGTTTTCACTTTCAGGCCAGTAAAGCATTAATGATTCGCCCTTTTGTTGGGTGTTCCCACAGAATTGGGATAAATATTCCTCAGCATGAGTGTCCCCAAACTGTTTAGCTTGATTAAAATCTTCGCAGGCACCTTTTTTGTTGCCAGTTTGAGCTCGTATTTGTCCACGTAGCGTCAATGCGTTTGGAATTTTTGGGTTCAATTCTATTGCCTTGTCAAGGTCTGGCAACGCTTCAACATATTTTTCTTGCTTTAAAAAAACTGTCGCCCTGCTGTAATATGCATTTTCATTTTGGGGGTCAAGTTCTATTGCTTTGCTAAAATCACGCATTGCAGATTTTAAGTCATTTAAAACAAGTTGACAAGTCCCACGATTATAATAGGCTTCACCGTTTGTTTTATCCTCTTTTATTGACTTGTCGTAATCCTTAATTGCGCCCTCGAAGTCTTGCTGTTTATGCTTTGCAATGCCGTTTTCAAGATGTTGTTGAGAGGTCTGCCCAAAAGCTGTTAGTGTGCAGATAATTGCAAGTGATGAAAATATTTTTTTCATTGATTGTCTTCTTTATGTTGTCGTTTAGTTGTGATGTAAGCATTTCAATTTTTATCCACCCTTCTTCACCAGCGCCATCATCAACGCCACCGAAGCCTTCGTCAAACCGCTCCCAACAGGGTCGGCGTACATGACGTCCATGAGTGCTTCGCCAAAGGTCAGTCCATGTGAGGTCAGCATGTTCAGCCGGATGATATCCTTTTTGACGGGTGCGGGACGTGGGTTTTCCCACAAGCCAATCTTGGGCAAGATTGCCCTGCCGTGTTGAAGCACCGCTTCGATTTCTTTGTTGAGGGAATCGTCGGGATATTCCCAAATGATGCCGCTCCCGGAATAGTTGTAATACCGGGCAGAATGGTCAGTGTAAGCGGCAAGCAGGTCATAGCCGCCGCCCTTTGTCATGCCCACCTCTACCACCACGCCGTACAGTACTGGTTGATTGTCGTCCTTCACGCCCAATTGCCGGAGCGCATGGGAGGCTTGCAGGTAATGTCGGGACTCAAGGTCGTCCATGGCCATTATTTCGTTGAGCACTCGGATGGCTTCTTCATTTTGGTTGGCATCCATGAATGACTTAGCACGCAGGAAAGATGTCCATGGCTCATATTTGTTGTCTGTACTTGCCCACTTCTCGGTTAGGTTGTCCGCAAACAAGAGGTCTCTAAGGTTATTCAAAGCGGAAAGGTTCTCCGGCTTTTGGGCTTTTCCGCTAGAATCGAACAACAGAAGAACGGAACTCAGGAAAGCTTGAAATTGGGAGAATATTTTCATTTCGTTTTTTCACATTTAAAATTATTTACAATAATAGTGGGTTTGCAAGTCTCCTGCTTGCCTAACCTACATTCGCTTACATCCATCCCTTATTCGGCTACGTTCGTCCTAAATCCGGTAAAGTGCCAAGCCTCCCCAAACTCCCAAACGCTGGCTGAGGAGCATTCACGAATTAACGGTACTTCATTTCCAAGTCGGCAATGCCTCTCCCATCATTTTTTCATTTTGCAAATTCAAATCTCCACACTATCTTTCCGCCAAGAAAAACCTGAACCCCCTTGAAAGCACCCCTTTGCATCCATATTTGGTTACTGTTGCTGCCGATAACTGCACCTGCACAATCCCCCCATCCTGTCTTCCGGCACTACACCACCGATGACGGCTTGCCCAGTTCCGAAACCTACTCCCTACTGCAAGACAACGACGGCTACATTTGGACAGCCACCGACAATGGCGTCAGCCGCTTCGATGGCTACGAGTTCCGCAACTTCAGCGTGAAGGACGGGCTGACGGAAAGCACCATCTTCCACCTGCGGCTCGACACAAAGGGGCGGGTGTGGATGCAGGCGATGAGCGGCAACCTTTATATTGCCGAAGGCGAGGTCATCAAACCGTGGGATGGCAACCACCTGATTGAGCCTTACCAAAAAGGGGCGTTTTTAGGAGAAGGGTTCATGGTGGCGGGAGCCGGCGACACGGTTCATATTGCCATGCGTGGGCGAGGAATTTTTTCCGTTGCCGAAAACCATGTTATCAAAGAATACTTGCATGAAACACCTAATTATATTGTAGGGCTCGAAAATGGGAATCAAGCGATTTACACCACAAGCAATGACACTGTTCTATCAAGGCATTTAGCATATTCTAATAAAAAGCTAAAAGAATCAACATTGCTTCCCTTTCATTTTCATTCATGGAAAGGCGCTAATTCATTTAATTCAATTTCAACTTCAATCATCTATCATGATGCTGGGCTTGGATTTAAAGCATTTCTGGTTGGCCCTGGAAAGCACCTCGCCCAGTTACAAAATGTTTGCCTTTTCTTCGAGAACGAGAACCTACGCTGGCAAGCGGAATCGCACTATCAACCGCTCTGCTTAGTAAGTGGGGGGCAAGAAAGCATTTGGGTGGGAGCGAATTATGGACATGGGCTAAAAATTTACCAGAACCTGGAGGCTTTTCGGCGAGGAGAAGTTCAAGCTACTTGGCTGCCGGGCTTGAGTGTCAGCTTTGCCATACGGGACAAAGTAGGCGGTTGGTGGTTTTCAACTTTGGAGCAGGGATTGTTTTACGCACCTGCCCATACCTTTTTTGTTTACGACGAGTCAACAGGGCTGACCAACGAGAATATAACGGCCGTTGCTGCGAAAAGCGAGCAGGCGCTATGGCTCGGATTGCGAAATGGCGATGTGTTCCACCTCGATTTATCAAAACACCAACTCCAACCATTGCCAAGTATTCCTTCAGCCGACGCCATCTATGACCTCTTCTTTGACGAGCAGCGCCAGACGCTTTGGGTTGGCAAAAACCAATTGTACAGCCTTGTTGGAGAGAACTGGATAAATCCACCCAGGCCGAATGTAATCAGAGGGTTTGCTGCTGCCAAGCGAATAACCGCCAATCCGCAAGCTACTACACTGTGGACTTGTAGCTACAGGGAACTCGGTGAATTATCCCTTTTGAAAAACGACTTTATAACGTTTCGTTATGGCAATGAACAGCGCACCCTAATCGTGCGTGAAGACCATACCGGGCGGGTGTGGGTAGGCAGGCCAAAGGGACTTTTTGAATTAAAAAATGATTCGCTAATTGACCGCCGCTCCCTGCACCCCGCCTTCTCGCTGCGGGTGGAAGACATCGCGCTCGCCCCCGATAGCAGCCTCGTGGTGGCTACCAAAGGCGGTGGCGTGGTGTTCTGGAAGGGCGACCGATTCGAGCAAATTTCCACGGCACAGGGCTTGACGGCGGACATGATGGAGTGCGTTTTTGTGGACGAAAACGGCGTCACCTGGGCTGGCACATTGAACGGGCTGAACCGCATCAGTGGTACTTGGGGGCAGCGGCGGGTGGAGCAAATCACGACCTTTCACGGCTTGCCCTCCAACGAAATCAACCGGGTGACGGTGGTGGGGAAAACCATTTGGGTGGCGACCAGCAAGGGATTAGTCCGTTTTTCGGAGAAAAAAACCAATCCGCTTTCGGCCAAGCCTTTTTTGAAATCCGTGCTGGTGGGCAGCCGCCCGCTCGACATTGCTGTTCCCGCACGTTTGGCTTATCGGAAAAACAACCTGCGCATCGAATTTTTCACCATCAACTACCGGATGAACGGGCGCATCCCCTACCGCTACCGCATGGACGGCGGTGAGTGGGTGCAGACACAGAACCGCAGCGTCAATTACTCCGCCCTGTCGACCGGCAAGCGCATTTTCGAGGTGCAATCGCAAAACGAGGACGGTGTTTGGAGCGCCCCAACGACCTACCGTTTCACCATCCGTCCGCCGTGGTGGGCCACCTGGTGGTTCCGCAGTTTGGCGGCAATGGCGGTGGCAGGGGCAGGTTTTGGCTTTTATAAATACCGCACCCAACAGTTGAAGCGGGAGAATGAAATGCAGCGCCAGATGACGGAACTGGAACGCTCGGCCTTACAGGCGCAGATGAACCCGCATTTCATTTTCAACTGCCTGAGCGCCATCCAGAACTTCATTTTGCAAAACGAAAAAGACCAAGCCATCGAGTATTTGGGCAGTTTTGCCCGCTTGGTGAGGGGCGTATTGAATGCCTCGGTAACGGGTCGTATTCCACTGCAAGCGGAAGTTCAGATGCTTGAAAACTACTTGCTGCTGGAACAGTTGCGCTTTGACCACCGCTTCGATTTTGTGGTAAAACTGGCAGATGGGCTGGATGTATTCGACATCGAATTGCCGCCGCTCCTTATCCAGCCATACGTAGAAAATGCCGTGCTGCACGGCATGGCCGGCAGGGAAAGCGGTGGCAAGGTGGAGGTGTTTTTCAATGAAGACCATGGCCTCCTTGAGGTGCTTGTCAGCGACAATGGAAACGGTATTGATGGGCAAAACTCAACCAGCGCAAACAAGTCCCATAAATCTGTCGGCATGAGCATCACCCAGCGGAGGTTGGAAATGCTATCCAATAAAAGTGTTGGCCCTGCTGTTGAAGTCCGTACCCTGCGAGACGCAGATGGAAATACCATCGGAACCGAGGCGAGGATTTGGATTAGGCTTCAACCATAAAAAGAATAACTCACAACCATAGACCATGAAAAGAATCGCCATCATTGACGACGAACACCACGCCCGCCAAACGTTGCGTAGCCTTCTCGGCAGCCTTTGCCCCGATGCCCAAATCGTGGGCGAGGCAAACGGTGTAATGACCGGGGCACAGCTCATTCGGCAAACCAACCCACAATTGGTACTGCTCGACATCTCGATGGAGGACGGCACCGGCTTCGACCTGCTCGACCGATTCCCGGATTTTGGGTTCAAGGTTGTTTTCATCACAGCCTTTGACCAATTTGCCCTCAAAGCCTTTCGGTACAATGCGATGGACTACCTGCTAAAGCCCATTGTGCCGAGCGAACTCAAAACTGCCATTGAAAAACTGCAGGAGGAGCCAATGGAAATACACGTCGAGAAACTACGCCATTTTTTAACAAATGGAAGGCAGTCAACGCTGAAAAACATTGTGCTTTTTTCACAGGAAGGAATGGTGCTGCTGCCAATTGACAAGATTTCGTGGTTGGAATCGGAGGGCAGCTATACGACTTTCCATCTTGAAAACCACGAACGGCATGTAGCATCAAAGCCCATCAAGGAGTATGAAGCGCTATTGCCAGCGGAGCATTATTTCCGCATCCATCAGTCCTATATGGTTCAGCGATGCTTTGTTCGAAAAGTATTGAAAGAAGACGGCGGCCTAGTAGCCATGAAGGATGGCTGTAAGTTGCCGCTGGCAACTCGCAGAAAGCAAGCATTTTTGGATTGGTTGGTGAAGGAGGGAATAGATTCGTAAATGGTGATAAAAAATTGAGCTATTGATGAGCGAGCGCCGCCACATGCAAGGACGGCGCTCCTATTCCTCAGTGCACTCCGGCAGTACGTAGGTTGGCGGCTGATCGGGTTTGGCTTTTCAGGAATGGAAGTTGATGGCGGTGGCGGCAATGGCGGTCAAAGCGAGAAATCGTAGCATGAGCTATCGGTAGGTTGGTGATGATATGCTGGATTTCTGCTGTAAAGATGGGGGGTTTGGGGAAATGTAGAAGATTAGTGGTTTGGGGTGGGGTAACGGTTTGCAGATTTGCGATGGGCGGGCTTTTCAGCACAAAGTTGATGCGGAGCACTGAGCTTTCTTTACCCACAAAACTGTCTGCGGAGAACGAGATCCCGACTATTGTAAATGTGCTGTTACGTGGTTAGCTGTTTATTCGTATCCTTCTCCGGTAAACCAGTCATAGCCGTAAATATTTTTGTATTCGTTAGGTATTGATTTTAGGCGTTTAATAATTTTTCCTTTGTCTTCATAGGGGCTATTTTTTGTGATAAGGATTTTTCCTGTTTTCTCTCCACTTTCATTTTTTTCGTATGAAACGTATTCTAAAGTGTCAAGAATTTCTCTGTTCCACTTATACTTATAGATTTCCGTATCACCTGGTTGTCCATAACAAACACCTCTTATTACTTTTTCAGTTGGCGAAAAAGTAGGGTTGATAAACTCAAGGTTGTCTGAGAATGTTTTTTTGTCAGGTCGTAGTAAATAGACATTACTAAAGGCTTTTAAGCAACATCCGTTACTTCCGTACCATTCTACAACAAAGTCATTAAATCCGTCACCGTTAATGTCACAAATGGTATCATTCATATACTCCAATCTCCATTGTTCGTGAGAAAGCACTTTTTCAAATTTATTGTCATTTTTAGTGTAGATGTCAATGTAAATATCATTTGGTCCGTGTCTGCGAATAATTAAGTGTGGATAAAATTTTGTGAAGTGATTGTCCAAACTTATTTCAACTTTTACGGTGTATTCACTGTCTGGGGCCACTTCATATTCTTTATGAAATTTGTCCTTTTCACAATAGTCCGTGAAAGTTTTTGGGATGAAAAAGGGTGAAAATTCTAAGTTTGAGTTTACCACAACTTGAACAAAGAACAATCACCCAATGAGTACAAGCCTCATCGACGCAATACTGGGCAAAATGCCTGGGATGAAC
>JBGSWN010000140.1:0-18465 GCA_041752395.1 Saprospiraceae bacterium
AATGAACTGATGCTGGAAAGAATTTTTTGCGTGTTTGGGAAAGCAGCAGACCCGCTAAAAAATCATCCCGCTATTGTACATATCAGGAACTTCGGCGTCAAGGCAGCTGCTTAGGCGCTTAAAGACTCACAGACTATTGACTACTATTCTCCTTCAAAAAGCTGAAAAATTGACGAAAATTTCTCATTTTTAGCTCAAGCACCAAATCCCAAACAAGCTCTAAGAAAATGGAGTACCCAATTCCAAGTTAACGACACGTAGAAGGGAAAATAAAAAACCCAAAACAACCAAACATCCGGTTGCGAAAGGGCCAAAAGTGATGTACCTATTTCTTGAATGCTATTTGATGTGCCTATACTCCCAAACTGGAAACCCGCATCCTGCTTGTTTACGTGTGAATCATGTAATTTTTTTCTGGTATTGTGTAAGTCCATAAGGAGTAACTGCCCTCACCTTTGCACTGTGAAAATTCTTTCATGAACTAGATTCAAATAAAATGAAAACTGTGTTACAATGTGCATTCGTAGCAGTGATGCTATTTTTATTGCCAAATGTGAATTTCGGACAGGCCCCCAACTTAGGCACAACTTCCGGCTTTGCATTATTTACAGCAGCGGGAGCGATTAATAATACTGGGGTATCACTAATAACAGGTGATATCGGCACTAATGTAGGTGCATTTAATGGATTCCCTCCGGGAATTATTATTGGAGCAATCCATGTGGCAGACCCCGTATCAGCTCAGGCTGCCGCAGATGTAATCATTGCTTATGGTGATTTGGCTGGACGTCCGTGCGGGATGGTTTTGGGAACTGCATTGGGAAACAATCAGACCCTTACCCCAAACACGTACTGCTTGGGAGCTGCCTCAGTATTAAATGGGGATTTAATCTTGGATGGTCAAGGAAATCCCAATGCAATTTTTATTTTCCAGATAGATGGCGCTTTAGCAACCGGTGTATTATCAAACGTTAATCTGATTAATGGTGCTTCCTTGTGCAATGTGTTTTGGCAAATAAATGGGGCAGTTTCTTTTGGGGAAAATTCCAATTTCAGGGGTACCGTAATTGCTGCTGGAGCGCTCAATTTTTTGCAAAGTGCTACGCTAATGGGCAGGGGTCTTTCAACAGCGGGAGCCATCAACTTGAATACCAATAACGTTTCAGTTACGCTCGGATTGCCACCGGCAGTCTCCATCATTGTAGCACTTGGGCCAACCACGTTTTGCGAAGGTGGAAGTGTTATCCTTACAGGCAATAGTGGTGGAATCTGGAATACTGGAGAATCAACAACGTCAATTTCCGTCACGACAAGTGGCAACTATTTTGTAACAAATACAAATGAGTGCGGCAGTGTAATTTCAAATATAATTACAGTAGCCGTCAACCCGCTTCCAATTTGTTTGATTACCGGTGATGATTTCATCTGTGCGGTGGGGCAATCAGCCGAGCTATGTGCACCGACAGGTTATGCCAATTATTTGTGGAGCACGGGCGCAACCACGAGTTGCATCACCATAAATACTGGTGGAACTTATTTCGTTACCGTAACAGGTGCGAACGGCTGCAGCAGCAATTGTAGCAAGACAGTTACCGTCAACCCAATGCCAATGTGCATGATTACCGGGAGTGATTTCATTTGCCCTGGGCAAACGACTGAGCTTTGCACACTTCCGGGCAATGCCAGTTATATATGGAATACAGGGGAAATTACCAATTGTATTACCGTAAACGCACCCGGAACCTATTCGGTCACCATTACAAGTGCAAGCGGATGCATCAGCAACTGTAGCAAGACAGTTATCATCAGTAATTCACTGCCTACGATTACCTGCCCGGCAGGTGTGGCCATCGAATGTAATCAGAGTACGTTGCCGCCAAATACGGGTATCGCTACCGCCACTGATAACTGTTCCCCACCACCACCAACCATTGGTTACGACGACACTATTTTGGGAGGAGCTTGTCCCCAAGAATATACAATTACACGTGTCTGGACAGCCACGAATAGTAGTGGAAACAGCATTAGTTGTGTTCAGACTATCACCGTCGAGGACAACACACCCCCTTTGATTACTTGCCCTATAAATGCAACGGTGCAATGCACAGCCCAGATTCCGCCTGTTAACACTACGCTTGTGGTGAGTTCAGACAATTGTGGGGGTGTAACAATAGTGACCCATGTGGGGGATGTAATCACCAATCAAACCTGTGCGAACCGTTATGACCTGACCCGAGCTTACCGAGCCACCGACGCTTGCGGCAACTTTGCCACCTGCGCCCAGGTGATTACGGTATTTGACAATACGACACCTTCGATTACTTGCCCAGCGAATACAACACCTGTGCAATGCACGAACCAAGTGCCAGTTGTCAATACTGCGCTTGTAGTGACCTCCGACAATTGTGGTGGCACGGCAACGGTAACCCACGTGGGGGATGTAATCACCAATCAAACTTGTGCGAACCGTTTTACCCTGACAAGGACTTATCGGGCTACCGACGCTTGCGGCAACTTTGCCACCTGCGCTCAGGTGATTACGGTGTTTGACAGCACAATACCTACGGTTACTTGTCCTGTGAATGCAACCGTGCAATGCACAAGCCAAGCACCAGTCAACACAGCGCTTGTGGTGGCAACGGACAATTGTGGTGGCATAGCAACGGTAAACCATGCGGGGGATGTAATCACCAATCAAACCTGTGCGAACCGTTATACGCTGACAAGGACATACCAAGCCACCGACGCTTGCGGCAACATCGCCACTTGCGCCCAGGTGATTACGGTATTTGACAGCACACCACCTACGGTTACTTGTACTGCGAATGCTACCGTGCAATGCGCAAGCCTGGTGCCTGCTGTCAACATTGCGCTTGTAGCTGCCTCCGATAATTGTGGTGGCGCAGCAATAGTAACCCACGTGGGGGATGTAATCACCAATCAAACCTGTGCGAACCGTTATACCCTGACGAGGACTTATCAGGCCACCGACGCTTGCGGCAACCTTGCAACTTGTGCCCAGGTGATCACGGTATTTGACAGCACACCACCTTCGGTTGCTTGTCCTGCGAATGCAACCGTGCAATGCGCAAGCCTGGTGCCTGCCGTCAACACGGGACTTGTAACAACCTCCGACAATTGTGGTGGCGCAGCAATAGTAACCCATTTTGGCGATGCCATTGCGAACCAAGTCTGCGCAAATCAATTTGTGCTGACAAGGACTTATCGTGCCACCGACGTTTGCGGCAACGTTGCTAATTGCACGCAAGTAATCACGGTGTTCGACAATATTCCTCCAACCATTAATTTCACGAATCCCCTAATCGTACCCGGTAGCACCATCAACGTTCAGTGTTTTGGGCAGGATCCAAATTGGAACCTTCCAACATTTAATGAAGGCAGCGTCACTGCAACAGATATATGTGCAGGTATTGTCGCAATCACATTCAACGAGGTATTGGAGAATGCAGGCAACTGCGGTGTGGACGGATATATCAACCGGTATCGCCTGACATGGACTGCCACCGATGTATGCGGGAACAGCAGCAGCACGTTTCTATTCCTTGCATTGATTGATACTATCCCACCTGTGATTTTTGGTGTGCCCGCAGATATTACCGTCAACTGCAATGAAATTCCCGAACTGCCTACGCTCGTTTATGCCACAGATGAATGCTTGTGTGCTTGTGTTGTCTTTTCTGAACAAACTGAAGTGGCTCCGTATTGCCAGAATGGTCAGGTCATCGTGAGAACTTGGACGGCTATGGATGAATGCGGCAATATTGGTGTTGAAACACAGAACATCACGCTCATTGACACCATTGGGCCTGATTGGCTTATTCTGCTACCAGAGCTTGCAGGCATTACCAATGATACCATACTCAACTACGCTTGCAATGATGGGTTTCCTGCGTATTTGGACCTGTTAAATGAAGAGTTTGTGCTGGGCGAAAATTCTTGCGGTGCCTCTTTTGTCCTGTCTTTTGAGGTAGATACAATCGTATCCGCTAATTGCAGCCTATCTGGGTTCTTGCAGCAAAGGAATTACCACTGGACGGGTGTTGACGCATGTGGGAATATTTCTTCACTGACTATCTCTGCCCGACTGGTAGATACTCAGCTTCCAGTATTGATTGGGGTTCCAGTGGGTGCGGTGTGTATCGGTAGCCCATTGTTAAGCCTTGTTCAAGCCACCGATAATTGTGGGCTTCCATCTGTACAATTCAAGGATGTCACTATCCCAAATCCATGTGGAACCGGGAAGGCTGTCCAAAGGACTTATGAAGCGAAAGATGGATGTGAAAATATTGCGAGGGATACAGTAATGCTTATTCCTAACGACAATAACCAACCAATAATCTGGTTTGTAAACCCTGATTTAGCAGGGATGGAAGTAGGGGAGATATTGACGACAGATTGTGCTTCACATAGTGGCCTTTACACTAATTTTAGTGCTGACGATGTTGATGTGGAAGACGCTTGTGCCGAAGGTCTGAGTGTGATTTTTACGGAAACACTAATTTCAACAGGTGATTGCGCAACAGACGGTGTTGTTGCAATTGTTGAATTGAAATGGACGGCAACCGATATTTGTGGAAATCACAGTGAACTAGTCGTGACCGCCAATATCGTGGATGAAACCAGTCCAGTTTTTGTCAATTTTTTGCCAGAAGTAACGATACCTTGCAATGCTGAATTACCCGAAGTAATTATAACAGATAATTGCGGTGTAGTATCCTCTTTGACATGGGATACTATTATTTACGGTGACTGCGTATTCGAATATGACATGCAACGCATTATCACAGCGACTGACCAATGTGGTAATACTACTACTGGGATACAGACCATTCATGTAGGCGATGGAAGCGGCCCCGTCATGTCTGAGATAGAGGAAATCGTATGCGACAATGTGCCCATGCCTATAGTAACTGCGTATGATTCCTGTGCTCAATCATTTGTTGCTGTCACGATGCAAGTGGATACCTTGGACTTGCCATGTGGTGGTTTGGTCATTGAAAGAACTTGGACAGCCGTTGGTATTTGTGGAGACACAGCGGTTAGTCATCAAATTATCATTATCAATGACACTATACCACCAGTCATCAAAATCCCTACTTATTCTGTTATTCAAAATTTTATCAATGCTATCAACGGTCACGTATTTTCTTCGGACCAAGACCTGATTGACCAATTAAATGCCTTGGATTCAAGCAGCGTTTTTATTGTAGATGGTTGTGACCAGTCTATTATTGCAGTGTTCACGGTGGAAATCAGTTATGCAGATAATTGCCTGGAAGATGGCTATTTTGAACGTAGAAAATACACCTGGGTAGCTACCGATGTATGCGGCAATTCCACCACTTTGTCCTTTAGTGTTGACATTATGGATGATACTCCGCCTGTATTTGGCACCTATCCAAGTGACATTACGATTGTTTGTGAAGAATTACCAGCTATACCGGTAATAATCGCAGATAATGGCGCACAATCAGTGACCATTGTCTTTACAGAATTAATCGAACCAGGTGTTGGCATCGGTGTATTTATCGTAACAAGAACATGGACTGCAACAGATGCTTGTGGCAATGTGACGGTCTATGTACAGCACATTAAATGGATTCCAGACACCTTCTTGGAATGCAATATTATTCTGCCACCTGTCGTGGATTGTAATACGCACGGTGTAATGATCAATAGCACTTACACTGGTGGCAACGGGCCAGTAACCTATCATTGGGAGATAGTGGGTGAAAATTGCTTTATCCAAGGGGGACAAGGAACACCGAAAATTACCATTTATATGGGATGGTCGGATGTGAAAATAATCCTCACAGTGACTGATGGATTTGGCTGTGTCTCCATGTGCATGACCACCCTAAGTTGTCGATTTTCTTTGGATACGTTCACTGGATTACCACCTACAACAAATACTGGTATGGACGACCAAATTGGCTCAGTATCTTCTAACAGTTCAAAACAGTTCAGCACTGGGGAATACATTAAGCAACTCAATCTATGGCCGAATCCTGCAAATGGAAATCTAAACCTTAGCTTTGAATCTTCTGTGGAAAATGAAGTTGAGTTCAGTTTTACAAATCTATTGGGACAAATTGTTGTAAGCGATAAAACCTTCGCTAAGAAAGGCTTAAATACGCTCAATATTGATATGTCCCAAGTCCGGGAAGGCAGCTACTTGGTTCAAGTAAAAACAGAAAAAGAAGTGCATACGAAAACGGTAGTTATCATGCACAGTAATTAAGAATGTCCTTAACGTAGAGGGTCTCTCACTTAAAAATGAGAGGCCCTTTTTTTGTGAAAAAATTAATACGAGACTATTTTAAAACCTCTGACGAGACAGAAAATGTCTCCCGATAGCTATCGGGATTGAGTGACAGACGAAGAGAATTTTTGCAGCGCCCCGACCAAGGTCGGGGCGCTGCAAAAATTGTCGCAGTATGTCGCCAAAAGATGGCGTTTTATGGCCGTTGAGGGGTTTTAAAATAGCCTTTAAAGGTTCGACACCGAAAATATAAACCAACAATTTCACCCCAAGCGCCATTTTTTGGATTTCGAAACCTCATGTGAATTATGCAACTCCTTTATTTAATTATGTAAGACAAGCGACCGCTAAAAGGCTGAACTTTATGCTATGAAAATTATTTCATGCTAAAAATTACAAAAATGAATACCACAGTAGTAAAAGGCAATTGGAACGAGCAAAAAGGCAAACTCAAACAAAGATTTGCAACCTTAACCGATAATGACCTCATGTTTGAGGAAGGGAAAAAAGAGGAAATGATGGGTAAACTACAGATCAAACTTGGCAAAACCAAGGAAGAATTGACCAGCATCATGGCTTCGCTTTAATTACCATGGGTTAATGTAAAATCGTTAAGCGCCTGCTTAACGATTTTACACATTTTAATTATTTAATAATAAAGAAATGAAAATTCAAATATCCAAAGCTTTTTTAAAAAGTAGCTTCATAGGTTTTTGGTAACAACTTTAGCATTTGCATTTGCCTCTTGTACCAAAAAAGTATCTTTTTTGAATTCATCGGTCGTACCTGCTGCCACCGGCACCGTAAAAGTGAGCAAAGATAAAAATCAAAACTACGTTATCAATCTCGACATTTCAAACTTGGCTGAAGTGAATCGTCTTACCCCTCCAGGAAAAACCTATATCGTCTGGATGGATGCAGCCAAGAACACAGCGAAAAATATAGGGCAAATTGAGAGCTCAACCAAAACCTTCTCGAACAAATTGGAGGCATCTTTTGAGTCAATATTCCCGACAAAGCCAACCAAAATATTTATTACAGCATAGGCCCGATTACTATCAACGCTGAAAAAAATCACCCCGTACAATGGTCTCCAATCGTAGGCATAGCCTTGTTAGTTGGAGGTATTGTGATGGTTGTTTTTGACAAGAAGGCAGCTGCCTAAATTGATAGCAAGTCTTTAATTGTGTGTGAATTATGTAACTCTTTTTAGGAATTATACAACTATAATTTACTTAAAAGGGCCCACCTTTGCATCATAAAATTAAAACAAAATTACAATGAAAAGTTCAAATGACAAGTTCAAATTTTGCATCATAATTGTTGCATTATTGTTTGCAGGCGCATTCAAGGCAGGTGCGCAGAGAGGAGAATTCGGGCTAAGATTTATGCCAACATTTTCTTCATTGGACCTAAACACCTCTTCCGGCGGAAAGGTATCCGGCGATGCTACGTTGGGTTATGGATTTGGAGCGTTCCTGGGATTTAATTTCACGGAGCATGTCGGCGTACAAGTAGAAGGTATCTATAGCAATATACGACAAAAGTATAGGGAGAATGATGTTGAGCATGAAATAAAATTAAAATACTTCAATATCCCTTTGCTGCTATCACTTAATACGGGTAAGACTAAAATGGTCAATTTCAATATTGTAGCAGGGCCACAAATGGGATTAAGTGTGGGGAGCAGTTTCTCTGTTGGCAGCGATAGTTCTAATGCTGTGTTGTCCGTTAAAAAAGGAGACCTCGGATTTGCCTACGGCGCTGGGCTCGACTTCGGCCTAAATGAAATGAAAACATTTCGATTAGGTATCGGATTCCGTGGTGTTTATGGGCTGTTCGACGTCAGCGACAATAGTAACTCTACCACAACTGATTCCTACTACATTCTTGACCGGACGCATATCAAAACCTATTCAGGTTATATCGGCGTCTCTTATTTGTTCTGACAAGAACCCAATGACCCAAACGAATAGAACAATGCATTAGATTAGAAAAGTAACGGGGAAAAATCATCCCTGTTACTTTTTTCTCGTCCAGCCATATTCTATGAAAAATTAAATAAGCGGGAAAAGGCTATCGAAAACATCATTCCCTATACACTACTATTTAAAAAAATTAATATCATGAAAAGACAACGCATCAATAAGAACTCATTGGAACCAAAGACAACGCATCAAAAAAAAGACAGTGTTGAAGGATATCCACTTTATCCTTCCAGTGATGATATTTACCTAAAAAATCAGAAAGAAGATGCTATAAGCGTTGATAAAACCCAACGCAAGGAATTGACTGAAAATCTAATGATTGGCAAAAACAATGAATTAGATTTTGAAGAGGATGTATCAGGCAACGACTTGGACGTACCTGGTTCCGAATTGGACGACCAACAAGAAGATATTGGCAGTGAGGACGAGGAGAACAATATTTATAGTATTGGTGGAGACAGGCACGAAGATATTGACGAAAACTTGGGCAATGAAAAGATTTAAAGTTGATTTCAAAATTTCAAAATTTGACAAATGAAAAAACTAGTAAATAAAACCGTTTTCATAACTGGTGGCTTGTCTGGCATCGGGAAGGCATGTGCCATTGCAGCAGCAAGGGAAGGCGCAAATATTGCAGTAGCCGACATCAAATCGGCTGGAACTGAAGACGCCATGAAGGAAATAAGCGATGAAAACCACAAGGCCATATTCATCGAATGCGACGTATCGGTTTTCGTTCAGGTACAAGCCGCTATTGAAAAAGTGGTACAGACGTTTGGCACCCTTGATATAGCACTGAACAATGCCGGCATTGGGGGGGAACCCAATAAAGTAGGTGATATGAGTGAGCAAAGCTGGCTAAAAGTAATTGGCGTTAATCTCAACGGCGTATTCAACTGCATGAAGCATGAGTTGTTCCAAATGTCAAAGCAGCAAGAGGGCGTTATTGTTAATATGTCTTCTATACTAGGCAAAGTTGGTTTCGCCACCTCATCGCATTATGTAGCAGCAAAGCATGGCGTTATCGGTCTTACGCAAACAGCAGCATTGGAATATGCCACCGATGGCATACGAATTAACGCTATTTGCCCAGGATTTATTGAAACTCCTTTGCTCACAAAAGGTGGCATTAGTGACCACCCTGATATTAAACAGCATATCATTGATTTGCACCCGATGAAACGTTTTGGCACAGCAGCAGAAATAGCAAGCGGCTTTGTTTTCCTTGCTTGTGGCGACAGTGCATTTATGACAGGGGCAACCTTGGAAATGGATGGTGGGTATCTTGCCATATAAGGACGAAAATGCGAAATGATATTAAATTAAAAAAAACAGCGCAATGACAAAAGCAATCAACCTGGGCATCTGGATGGATCATTCAATTGCCCACATCATGGAGTACTCCCCCGACTCGATGGCGTCGAAGACCATTGAATCAGAATTCACGCAGCAGGAAAAGAGCGAAAGCCGCTCGAAGGGAGAAAGCCAGATGCACAACAAAGCGCAAAACCTGCAATCGGCGTATTACCAGCAATTGGGCGATGTCATCAAGGACTACGAAGCGGTCGTCCTCTTCGGCCCGACGGATGCGAAGACGGAATTGTTCAACCTACTCAGGGCTGATCAACAGTTCGAGGACATCAAAATTGACGTCCAACCTGCTGATAAAATGACGGAAAACCAGCAGCACGCTTTCGTAAAAGCACATTTTCAAAACCAATAAAATCCACTCATCAATTATGAAACCAGCAATCGGAATCACAGAAAAGCACCTGCACAAAAGCATCGCTTTGCTTTCCACCATTTTATCCGACGAAATGACCCTGTACATCAAAACCCGGAAATTCCACTGGAACGTCTCCGGCGAAAGCTTCATGGAACTTCATAAGCTGTTTCAAGGCCAATACACCGAACTCGAAGAAACCATTGACCTAGTGGCGGAACGCATCAATAAATTAGGCAGTAAAACTATCGGCACCATGAAAGAATTTGCCGAACTAACCCGATTGAAAGAATCGCCTGGTAAGTACCTTTCGCAAAAAGATATGCTGAAGGAACTGCTGATCGACCACGAATCGGTGGTCGTCGAATTGCGGAAGGACATTGAAACCTGCGCCAAGAAAAACAACGACGCTGGTACTGCCGACCTCCTGACTGGTTTCTTACAACAGCATGAAACCACTGCCTGGGTGCTCAGGAGGTATTTGGGATAGGCTGCGCAGAAATATCAAAATGCAATTATCAATATCGAAGACCATGCTCATATTTTTTATTATTCTTGGAGCAATTGCCCTTGTTTTCGTCATTGGAAAACTAAACCTGATCTATCAATTTAATAAGGAGGTAAAAACGCTGCTCGCCCAATCGGAACCCGTTCCGAGCCAAAAATTCAATCTCAGTCAAGTGGCCGGTTTGCCTGAACCAGTCCAGCGCTATTTCAAGCATGTTTTGAAAATTGGACAGCCATACATCAACCATGTCAGCCTGACCCACGACGGGCAGTTCAAAATGGGGCTCGACAAAGCCTGGATGGACATCGAAGGCGAGCAGTATTTCACCACCGCAAAGCCTGGGTTTATCTGGAAAGGCTCAACATGGATGTTCACCGCCTTCGATAGCTATATCAACGGTTCGGGACGATTGGTGGCTTGGGTTTTATCCTGCATCAAAGTGGCGAACAGCAAGGGTGAAAACCTCGACGAAGGCGAACTGCAACGTTGGCTTGCCGAAAGCGTGTGGTTTCCGACCAATCTGCTGCCCAGCCAATGGTTGGCTTGGTCCGCAATAGATGCACAGACCGCCAAACTGACTTTCAACTATAAAAACGTTTCGTTTTCCTTTACCGTTTTGTTCAATGAAATCGGGGAGATTGTGCGGATGGAAACGCAGCGTTTTATGACTGAAAACAAACGGGAAATATGGATTTGCCAATTCTCGGATTACCAAAACAGGAATGGGGTAACGATACCCTTGCTCGGAGAAGTCTCTTGGAAATTGGATAAAGGGGCTATCAGTTATGCAAAGTTTAATGTTAAAACGATAAAATATGACTGGATAAAAGGGTAGATTCAGAAAAGTGTTTCAATGATAAACTGGCATTACATCACCAAAGAAGAAGCGCTCCGGCAAACCAACAGCCAACCCACCGGGCTTTCCGCTGCGC
Source organism: Saprospiraceae bacterium (assembly GCA_041752395.1). Taxonomy (GTDB): domain Bacteria; phylum Bacteroidota; class Bacteroidia; order Chitinophagales; family Saprospiraceae; genus UBA6168. Next base: position 11,435 of record JBGSWN010000140.1, read on the forward strand.
AATCGGCGGCAGCGCTGAAACAGCACGGGCGCAACGAACTGCTGGAAAAAAAGAAAAAACCCGCCTGGCTTCTGTTCCTGCTCCAATTTAAAGACACGATGATTCTGATACTCATGGCAGCCGCCGTCGTGTCGGGCATCGTTGGTGATTTGAAAGATACCATCGTCATTTTAGTCATCGTAGTGCTCAATGCAATCGTTGGCTTCTGGCAGGAATACTCTGCTGAAAAGGCGATGGCGGCCTTGAAAAAAATGACCCTGCCCTCAGCAACTGTATTGCGCGAGGGTTTGCCTGTTGAAATAAACGCTGCCGAACTCGTGCCGGGCGACGTGGTGGTACTCGAAACAGGCAACATGGTGCCCGCCGACCTGCGGCTGCTGGAATCCCATTCCCTGAGAATCGAGGAGGCATCCCTCACCGGCGAATCCCTGGCGGTGGAAAAGCAAACTGACAAGTTGGACAGCGAGCGCCTGCCCCTCGGCGACCGTATAAACATGGCTTACAAAAGCACCATCGTCGCCTACGGGCGGGGCAGCGGGGTGGTCGTGGCGACCGGAATGAAAACCGAAATCGGTCAAATCGCCCAGATGCTGCAAGAAGACGAGGTACTGACGCCCCTTCAACAGCGGCTCGCCAATTTTTCCAAAAAACTCTCCCTTGTCGTCGTGGGCATCTGTGCAGTGATATTTGGGGTGGGCCTGCTGCGCGGCGAAGCGCCAATGAATATGTTGCTCACCGCCATTTCTGTTGCAGTGGCGGGCATCCCGGAAGCCCTGCCGGCCGTCGTCACCATTGCCCTAGCGCTCGGCGCCCGGCGTTTGGTGAAAAAGCACGCCCTCATCCGCAAGCTGCCTGCCGTCGAGACCCTTGGCTCCGTCACCTTCATCTGCACCGACAAAACCGGGACGCTCACCCAAAACCGCATGACCGTCACCGAAACCTGGACGCCCGAAACGCCGCCCGCAGGCTTGGCGCCCTCCCCAAAAGATGCCCTGCTGCTCTGTATGGCGCTCAACCACGACGTGAAAAAAAACGAAAAGGGCGAGCCAACGGGCGACCCCACCGAACTGGCGTTGGCGCTTTTTGCAAAAGAAAACCTGGCTGACGCAAAGCCCGAAGACTACCCCAGAAAAGCGGAACTCCCCTTCGATGCGGAGCGGAAAATGATGACCACGGTGCATGCTTGGAACGACGGTAAATTCCTCATCGTCACCAAAGGCGCACTCGAAGCCGTGCTGCAAGCCTGCGAAACGGCAGACGACGCAGCCATAACCGCCGAAGCGGCGAAAATGGGGCAAAACGGCCTGCGGGTGCTGGCTTACAGCTGCCGGGTGGTGGACGCATTGCCCGCCGAAATCAACTTCGACACCCTCGAAAAACAACTGCAATGCGTTGGGCTAGCGGGCATGATGGACCCGCCCCGCAAGGAAGCCGCCCGTGCCGTCGCCGACTGCCGGAAAGCGGGCATCGTGCCCGTCATGATTACAGGCGACCACCCCGAAACGGCGGCGGCTATCGCCCGGCAGATTGGCATTCTGAGCGAACCGACCGACGAAATGCTCACAGGCGCTGAACTGGAACAAATGCCGGAGTCTGATTTTATTGAAAAAATCGAGCGGATAAAAGTCTATGCACGGGTATCGCCGGAGCAGAAGTTGCAGATTGTCAAGGCATTGCAGGCCAAGAATCACTACGTCGCCATGACTGGCGACGGCGTAAACGATGCCCCAGCGCTCCGCCGGGCAAACATCGGCGTGGCAATGGGCATCACCGGCACCGACGTGTCGAAGGAAGCCGCCGACATGATTTTGCTGGACGACAATTTTGCCACCATCTTGAAAGCCGTGCGGGAGGGCAGGCATATTTTCGACAATATCCGCAAGTCCATCAGGTTTCTGCTGGCGAGCAACAGTGGCGAAATCTGGACGATTTTCCTCGCCCCGCTCTTTGGCCTGCCCATCCCGCTGCTGCCCATCCACATCCTTTGGATAAACCTCGTGACCGACGGCCTGCCGGCATTGGCATTGACCGCTGAGCCTGCCGAAAAGAACATCATGGAACTGCCGCCCCGTCACCCCAACGAAAGCATTTTTGCGAACGGGCTCGGCTGGCATGTTCTCTGGGTGGGATTGCTCATTGGCGCAATTTGCCTCGGCATACAATTTTGGGCGCTGCAAAAACACGACCCCAAGGTGCAGACCTACATTTTTACGGTGCTTTGCTTCAGCCAAATGGCTTATGTCATGGCAATTCGGAGCGACCATGTCTTGCTATTTCGACAGGGCATTTTCACCAATCTGCCGTTAATAGCCGCCGTGCTGCTCACCTTCGGGCTGCAGCTTGCCTTGATTTACGTCCCGGCTTTGCAGGGCATTTTTTCCACGCAGGCATTGACTTTAAAGGAACTTGGGGGGTGCATCCTCGTCTCATTGGTGGTGTTTCATGCGGTGGAGGCGGAGAAATTGGTGCGGCACTTGGTGAAGGCACAAAAAAAAGGTGCCAAGAAAAAAGACTCGCCTGATAATGTGAACCCCTGAATACAAATTCTGAAATGTGGGAATTATGTAACTTCTAGCCGGAACTATGTAACACCTCACCACCTAAAACTGCGTATCTTAGCCGTTGACGCTAACAACATCAACTATTTGAAAATATTCATAAAATACATGGTGAGCAACCACTGCAAAATGGTGGTAAAAGCTTCGCTTAAAGAACTCGGCCTGCATTTCATCGTGGTGGACTTGGGTGAAGTCGAAATCATGGAAGACCTATCCACCGAACAACGGAAGCAGCTAAAATCGGCCTTGCTGGAAAATGGGCTGGAAGTGATGGACGACAAAAGGGCCATTTTGATTGAGCGGATAAAAGGCATCATCGTGGAAATGGTACACAACTTAGACGAGCCAATCAAAACAAATTTCTCCGATTATTTGAGCGAAAAATTGCACCACAATTATACCTATTTGGCAAACCTTTTTTCGGAGGTACAAGGCACTACCATTGAGCATTATATCATTTCCAATAAAATCGAACGAATAAAAGAGCTGATTATTTATGGTGAACTCAATATGACCGAGATTGCCTACAAAATGAATTACAGCAGCGTAGCGCATTTGTCCAACCAATTTAAAAAAGCCACCGGACTCACCCCCACCCACTTTAAACAATTAAAGAATAAAAGACGAAGGCCGATTGAGGAAATTGGAAACCCCGCCGAAAGCATTCACGAGGAAGCAACCAATGGCCAAATTAATCAATTGCACCCCAATATTACTTCTTAACCATTTTCCATGAAAGCAAAGAAGGACAAATCAAATACAGCGGATACTACGCCCTTGCCACCAAAGGGGGAGCTGCTAAAATCGGCAAACTTGTTCCCTGTGGTGGGAGTTGGCGCCTCGGCAGGCGGGCTGGACGCTTTTAAAAAGCTCCTGAAAGCCATTCCCGAAGATTCGGGCATGGCGTATATTTTAGTGCAGCATTTGGACCCAACCCACGAAAGCATGTTGCCAGAAATACTGCAAAAAGTCACCAATATTCCGGTTTTGGAAATCGCTGACGATATTAAAGTACTGCCCAACCATATCTACGTGCTGCCCAGCAACAAAATGATGGTGGCCACGGATGGCGTTTTATTGCTTTCGCCACGCCCCCCCAAAAGCAGAACAGAGCGTAACCTGCCCATTGACCTGTTTTTCACCTCACTGGCCGAAGTACACCAAACACATGCTATCGGGGTAGTATTATCCGGCACCGCATCCGATGGGACACTGGGACTGAAGGCCATCAAAGACCACGGCGGCATCACGTTTGCGCAGGATGAAGCATCCGCAGCTTATGAGAGCATGCCCCATAATGCGGCACAGGCGGGCGTGGTTGACTTTATACTTCCCCCTGAAAAAATCCCTCAAAAACTCTTGGATATAATTGGCATCCTAAGAAGCAATGGCGATGAGGAGGAGAACCTGCCATTGGACGAGGCAGTGTTCAAGCAAATCATTTCGCTGCTGCGCATCCGCAAGGGAACCGATTTTACCTATTACAAGCAGTCCACCATCCGCCGCCGGATATTGCGCAGGATGGTGCTCAACAAAAAAGAAGCACCTGCCGACTATCTTTTGCTTTTGAGGGAAAATAAGCCAGAGCAGGATTTGTTGTTTCTCGACCTGTTAATTCCGGTAACCAGCTTTTTTAGGGATGAAAAAAGCTTTAATAATTTATGCGAACACGTCTTTCCGCATATCGCAAAAATAAAAACGGCTGGTGAACCGATTCGTATATGGGTGGCGGGGTGCAGCACGGGCGAAGAAGCCTACTCCATTGCTATATGTTTGAAGGAATTTTTTGGCTATAACCAGCGCTTTGTGCAGATTTTTGCCACCGACCTCAGCGAAACTGCCATTACCAAGGCACGGCACGGCATTTACACGAAAAACGAATTGAAGGAGGTAAGCCCACAGCGGTTGGCTGAGTTTTTCACAAAAACCAATGGCAATTATCAAGTGAATAAAAACGTGCGGGACTTATGTGTGTTTGCGCTGCATAATTTTTTAAAAGACCCGCCATTTGGCAAAATGGATTTTATAACCTGCCGCAATGTGCTGATATATATGGAGCCATATTTGCAAAAAAAGGCGCTCACCACTTTTCATTATGCCTTAAACCCAAAAGGGTTTTTGCTGCTCGGAAAATCGGAAACCACGGGCGGGGTGCCCGACCTTTTTGCTTCCGCCGCCAAGAACGATAAATTATATTCCCGCAAAGATACCCCCGGCAGGTTTGTATATGAGGCAAGCCAGCGAAGTGAACAGCACTTCAAGCATCCCAATGCCAACCCCGAACATATCCGCACCGACTTTCAAAAAACGGCAGATGATATTTTGCTCCGCAAATATACGCCAGCGGGCGTGGTGGTAAACGAGGCATTGGACATTGTGCATTTCAGGGGGAACACCAGTAGTTTTCTGGAACAATCGCCGGGCAAGCCTACCCATAATTTAATACAAATGGCAAAAAACGGCTTGGCCTTTGAGCTGCGCAATATTTTGCACAAAACAAAAAAGGAAAACGCCACGGTCATAAAAGAAAATATCCCAATGGAGATAAACGGCAGCCTGCGCTATATTAATATCGAAGCCATGCCGCTGCCCAATACCATTGAACCCTATTATTTGGTGCTCTTTCACGACACCGCCATTAGTAGTCAACCGACCTTGGCAGTTGGCAAAAAAACGCCCGGCGAAAACACGAAAGATAATCGGGATTTGCGCATAAAACAACTGGAACAGGAACTTGCGCAAACCCGGGAAGATATGCGCAGCATTACCGAAGACCAGGAGGCCGCCAATGAAGAACTGCAAAGCGCCAACGAAGAACTGTTGAGCGGGAGCGAGGAACTACAGAGCCTGAACGAAGAACTGGAAACCGGCAAGGAAGAACTGCAAAGCACCAACGAGGAGCTAATCGTCGTGAACCAGGAAATGATCGCTTTGAACGAACAGTTGACCACCTCCCGGGACTATGCTGAAGCCATTTTCATAAACATGCGGGAACCCCTGCTGGTGCTGGACAAAAGCCTGCGCATAAAAACAGCCAATAATGCCTTTTATAAAACATTCCGGGTAAATGAGCTGGAGACGGAAGGTGTTTTGGTTTATAATATTGGCAACCAACAATGGGATATCCCAGCATTGCGCACGTTGTTGGAAAAAATACTACCGGAAAAGTCTAAGTTCAATGACTTTGAGGTTACGCATACTTTTACGGCTATTGGCGAGCGGATAATGCGCTTGAATGCCCGTGAGGTAATCAATAAAAACAGTGCGGAGAAATTAATCCTGCTATCCATTGAAGATATTACGGAACAGGCAAATTCAAGAAATAAAATTGAGGAAAGTGAAAAACGTTTCCGAAGTTTGGTGGAAAATGCGCCTTCCCCTATTTGTATTTTTAAAGGGGAAGATATGATATTGGAAGTAGCAAATGAGCCAGTATTTAAAATTTGGAATGTGGGAAAAGAGGTGCTGGGTAAGCCATTTTTGGAAATTATACCCGAAATGAAAGGCCAACCATTTATTGAATATTTACGGGATGTCTTGGAGAATGGTGTAACACGTTATGGCAACGAACAGCCCGCTTTTTTTATTCGTGAAAACGGGGAAAGGGAAGATTTTTATTTCAACTTTGTTTACCAACCGTACCGGGAAAATGATGGCACTATTTCAGGAGTGGCGACACTGGCCAATGACGTTACTGAGCAGGTGAAAATCAGAAACAGCAACTTAAAGGCCTACGAAATTCATGCAAAAGAACTGGAAGAAAAAGTACAGCAACGAACTACTGAACTAAGTGAAGCGAACGGCTTACTTTTAGAAAAAAATATAGAGTTAGAAGATTCCAAGAAAAAACTGTTGACGGAATATTCCCGCAGCCTGATTGAAGCCAGCCTCGACCCATTGATGGTTATTAATGTCGATGGCAATATCACGGACATGAATAAAGCATTTGCAGCCATTACTGATGTTTCGCAACAAAAACTTATTGGCACCGATTTTAGCCTCTATTTCACAGACCCACAAAAGGCCCGTACACTTCAAGCAGAAGTATTTGCAAAAGGATTTGTTGCGAATTATCCACTAACCATCATTGATGGCGAACCGACCGCCGTATTATTTAATGGCTCGGTTTATAAAGATGAAAACAAAAAGGTACTGGGTGCTGTGCTGGTAGCAAGGGACATTACCGAACAGAATAAGGTGGAAAAGGAATTTACGGAAGCCCGGATATTTGCCGAATTGGCGACTACCATTGCGGAAGATGCAAAAATTAAAGCCGAGAATGCGACCAAGCTGGCAAATGAAGCGGTACATGCCAAGCAGCAGTTCTTGTCGAATATGAGCCATGAAATACGCACGCCCATGAATGCGATTATCGGGTTCACAAAAGTGATTTTAAAAACAGAACTGTCTGCCAAACAAAAAGAATATTTAACCGCCATAAAAATGAGCGGTGATGCATTGATTGTGCTCATC
>JBGSWN010000141.1:0-4502 GCA_041752395.1 Saprospiraceae bacterium
AAGTATCAAGCCGTCACCTCCCAGCCCGGCTCATACGCCCTTCCCCACATTTGCATCGCATCATTGTCCCCCACGATATGCCCGTTCCTTTGGTCAATGTTCAGCACCCGGCCCGTCTTCCAGGCAATGTTGCCGAGCTGGCACATCAGCACGCTTTTGTGGCCTTCGGCAATGGGGCTGCTGTGCGGTTTGCCCGTGCGCACTGCGTTGAGGAAATTGGCGATGTGCACTCCGTCCAGATTGGCGTCGGGGCTGGCAGTATTGGTGGAATTGGCCGCAGGCTCGTTGGGCTTCACCTCCTTGATGAGCTTCACCGGGCTGTCGTTTGAGTAAATTTTGTATCCGTTCCCGATAACGATCATCGAGCCTTTTTCCCCATAAAAAATATTGCCCCGCCCGTCGCCCTCGATGGGGAGGTTGTTGCAACTGCGGCTCTCCCAAGTCATTATCCGCCCGTCCTCAAACTCGTAGGTCACCACCATCGTATCGGGGAACTCCCAGTTGTCGTTGAAGGCAAAGCGGCCACCGCTGGCCACCACTCGGCTGGGGAAATTCTGCCCCATGCCCCAGCGGGCCACGTCAATTTCGTGCGTGCCGTTGTTTAGCGCCTCGCCCGTTCCCCAGTTCCAGAACCAATGCCAATTGTACGGGTGCACGTTGTCCCGGTAGTCGGTGCGGGGAGCGGGGCCTTGCCAGAGGTCCCAGTCGAGGCCAGCAGGCACGGGCGCTACCTTGCCGAAGCCGATGGGCTGGCGGTTGTTGGCGTACCAGCCCTTGGCCATGTACACCTTGCCGATGACGCCGCCGTGCAGTTCATCCATCGCCTGCACCACGTTCGGCCACGAGCGGCGCTGGTTGCCCATCTGGATGATGCGGCCATATTTGCGTTCCGCCTCAGCCAGCAGTTCGCCCTCACGGGGATTGTGGCTGCACGGTTTTTCCACGTAAACATGCTTGCCCGCCTTCACCGCTAGGATAGCCGCTGGCGCGTGCCAGTGGTCCGGCGCAGCGATGCAGATGGCGTCCAATTCCTTGTTTTCCAACAATTTACGAATATCCTTTTCGCCCTTGGGCGCACGGTTTTGCAGCTTCGCAATGCCAGCGATACCCGTGTCGAGGTAGCCTTGGTCCACGTCACAAATCCACGTCACTTCCGTGTCGGGCAGCTTCGCAAAATTCTCCGCCAAGGCCATGCCCCGGCTGCGGATGCCCATCACGGCCACGTTGATTTTCTTAGAAGGCAGCCCGTTGGTGAAGAACGGGATGGGGTTGATGGTAGCGGCCACGCCAGCGAGGGTGGCGGTTTTGATGAAGGTGCGGCGGGTGTTGTTCATGATGATGAAGTTTAAATGATTTGGCTTCTCCAGCCAATCGTTAACCCGGCCCCGTAAGGCAGGTATTTTTCTTCGTTTGAATCAGGATAATTGTAGTTTTTTAAGGCAAGTCTAAATATGGGGGATATTAAAATAGCGCTTCGTTTTCCAACTTTAAAAGCCGTTTCAATTTTCCCCAAATAGCTGATACCACGTTTTTGAAAATCAAAACTTGGATAATAATCCTCGTTCATGTTGACCAATTTCTCATATAGCAATCCATTGCGCAAAGAAAACTCCACACACTTTCCATGCAAAAGTTTTATCCTATGCAGCAAATACCACCCTCGGCACCTATTTTCAACTGAAATAGTATAAATATCATCTGGTGTGGTTGGTAAGAGAGTTCGGTCAATTTGCTTTTGATCAAATCTGATTTCATTCACCTGCAACCCCAATCCAATTGCGTGACGTCTGCCAATTCCAACTTCAGCTCCAACTCCATACATCCTCCCAATCTTTGGTATTTGTTCTTGTGCTTCGATTCGGCACTCAAAGCACCAACCCATATCCACCGGTCTGTTCAGCATATTTCCATTTACCACCCCAAAATTGGCCTCCAACGAAAGGTCGAGTTTTTTGAAAAAAGACTGCCCAATCGCCAATTGCGAAGCCAACAAAAACCCAATGAAGACGGCAAGGATAGTTTTCATAAACGCTGATGAATTTAGCACCCAACAAAACAATCCGAAATCGTAAATCCGAAATTATCGTGGCACTTCAATCTTCTTCAAAATATCGTCCACCACATCCTTCGTGTCAAAGCCCTCCATCTCCCGCTCTGGTGTCAGGATGATGCGGTGGTTCAGCACCGGATAGGCCACGAAGCGGATATCGTCGGGCGTCACGAAGTCCCGGCCACTCATGGCGGCCATGGCTTTCGATGCTTTCAGGATGGCCAAAGATGCCCTTGGCGAAGCGCCCAAAAACAGGTCGGGATGCTCACGGGTATTGTGTACCACGGCGGCGATGTAGTCCAGCAGTTCTTCCCGGATTTGCACTTTTTCCACGAGTTTGCGGCACTCGGCAATGCCAGCGTCGCTGAAAACGGGCTTCACTTCCTCCTTCACGGTCATGTTGAAATCGCTGCGGAAGCGGCGCAGAATCTCCTTTTCCTCCGACAGTTCAGGGTATTTCACCTTGATTTTGAAGATAAAACGGTCGAGTTGCGCCTCTGGCAATTTGTAGGTTCCCTCCTGCTCGATGGGGTTCTGTGTGGCCAGCACGAAGAACGGCTGACGCATGTCGTGGGTCGTGCCGTCCACGGTCACCTGCTGCTCCTCCATTACCTCGAAAAGGGCGGCCTGCGTCTTGGCTGGGGCACGGTTTATCTCGTCAATGAGGATGATATTGCTGAAAACCGGGCCAGCATTAAAGGTGAAATCCGAAGTTTTCATGTTGAAAACGGTCGTGCCCACCACGTCGCTCGGCATCAGGTCGGGGGTGAACTGGATGCGGGAGAAGCCCACGTCCAAGGTCTTCGCCATCAGCTTGGCAGTCAGCGTTTTGGCGATGCCCGGCACACCTTCGATGAGTACGTGCCCATTGCAAAACAGCGCTGCCAACAGCAAATCCATCATTTCGTTTTGACCGATAATGACTTTGCGCAGCTCATTTTTCACCGCACCTACGGCGTTGTACACAGGCGAAAGGTCGAGGCGATTTTGCTGCCAAGCTGGGACAGTCTCCACATGTGGCGTCGTTGATTGGAAAGTGGGTACGATGTTTTCTGGCTCCACGGGAGCAGGTACTTCGGGCGGAGGCATCACGGGAGTAGGCTCCACCGGTGCAGGTACCTCAGGAGTAGGCACGAATTCTATCTCAGCAGGTTGTTGCTGCGGTGTTTCCGGGGTAGTTTCTGCCGGTTGGTTGAATGGTTCGAAATGTTCGTCAATCATTTTAAGCGCATTATGAATGGTGGCGGGGACCAATGAGCGAGATTAATGGCTGGACTTTCCAATCACCAATCACCCATCACTAATCACCAACCTGTTTCACCAAAAAAAATCCATCACTCCCCTGCGGCTGGTACAGCGGCATGAGAATCATGGCATCGGCTGGGCTTCGGATTTCGCCGTGGCGGTCGTGGGCAAGCAGTTCGCCTTTTACCACAGGCTGAAAATTCTGGTAGCCTGGCTGCATTTCAAAATCATCGCCAGCTTTAATGCTGTGAACTTTGATCAGGTTGGCGATTTTAGGCAAATTTTTGGAGTATTCCACCAAAATATCATCGTGGCGGTTTTCCACGTCTTCTGGGCAAACAGCGCCGATGCTCCTCATGCAGTTGATGATGGCGGCGATGCTGCGGTTGACGGACACATGGTCTTCGTGCTGCCCTGCTTCAAAGGCCGCTGCCGCTGTGGGTATTTTAAAGGTTGTTTCATTGAAAAAATGCAGGGTTGTCCCAGCGATTCCTCGCATTAGGCCCGTGATGACTGGGGCGTGCAGCCCGCTGGCGATGCGGATGCTTTCTGGGTCGTCGGTGGCGATGGCAAAGATGCCGCCACTGGCCGAGGTCGTGTGCAGGTCGAGGAGCACCACTTGGGTGGGCTTGCATTCAGCGACCTCTGCTTTCACGAGGTTCAGGATTTCGAGCAGGTCCTGGTCTTCGGAGTCGAGCTGCGAGGGGCCAGCCTGCTGTATCCGTTCAATATTTTCCGTTGTCCACTGCCGGTTCAAGTCCTTGACAATGAACCGTTTGCCTTCGGAATAGGCTCGCCAATTGCCGATGATGCCCAGCAGCCGCCCCTTGTAACAGAAGCTGGGATTGACGATTTGCTCCCGATCGAGCAGGGCGAAAACGGTTTCCAGTGCCTCCACCCCAGCGGGTTCATTGCCGTGCATCCCAGCGATGCAGAGGAAGAGTGGGCCGGGTTCAGTGCCTACGTGGCGTCCGATGATATGTTTTTGCGAAGCGGAAATGATTTTTTAATGTATTTGGCGGCAAGGTAAGATTTTGGGATAATTTTTAGTTCGGAACTTAACCTAACAATAGTCCGTGCAGTTTAAGCCCGGAAATTTGGTGAATTAAAAAAGGTCGTGAAGTTTTGCGTTGCGACACCAAAACTCACGACCTATGGACAGTACCCAATGGATACTGGCGTCAATATTCGAAAGAATGGACGGCGC
>JBGSWN010000142.1:0-28200 GCA_041752395.1 Saprospiraceae bacterium
GAGACGGTGGCGCTGCTGCCCAGCGATGCGACCTTGCTCGCTTCCACGACCTGCGACCCAGCGGTGGCGGGCATTTTCACCCAGAACCTGACCAACCAAAACGGCTGCGACAGTGTGGTGGTGACAGAGGTGTCGTTGAACCCACCTCCATCGCTGACCTTGACCATCTCTGATTTCAACGGTGTTGCGGTTGGCTGCCTGGACGCAGTCAATGGGAGCATTCTGGCGGAAGCAGCGGGTGCAGCTCCCTTCAATTATTCGTGGTCGAACGGCAGTACGGGACCATCTACCGGGGGGCTTTCGGCGGGCGAATATTCCCTCACGGTGACGGATGCGAACGGCTGCACGGCTACTTCCGCTACGAACCTCAACGAACCGGCGCCGTTGGTGATGGTCTTTTCACTGAACGATTTGGACTGCTTCAGCCAAAGCGAGGGCAGCATTTCCGTGGAAACCTCTGGTGGGGTGCCGCCGTTCCAGTTCTCGCTGAACGGAGGCGGTCTTCAAACCTCGAACGACTTCATGGGCCTGTCCGCTGGCACCTATGAGGTGATGGTCACCGATGCCAATGGTTGTCAGGAGGCGGAAGTGGTCTGGATAAATGTGCCGATCCCTGTAGAGGTGGAACTGGGCGACGACCTGACAATTGAATTAGGCGAAGGGCTCACGCTCACCGCCTTCGTGAACCTTCCCTTCGACTCACTGGCTTCGGTCGTTTGGTCGGCCTGGGACGGTGTGCAGTGCTTGGACTGCCTTTTCCAGCCCGTTGCGCCCATCGTCACAACAACCTACGCCGTCAGTATCACGGCGAACAATGGCTGCCGCGACGGGGACGAGGTGACGGTGTTCGTGGACCGCCGAAAGCAGGTCTATGTGCCCAATGCCTTATCGCCCAACGGCGACGGGCTAAACGACCTGTTGACCATTTTTGCGAAGCCAAATTCGGTAGAAAGTGTGCGGTCGTTCCTCGTCTTTAGCCGTTGGGGAGAGTCGGTTTTCGAAAAATACGACTTCAATCCGAACGACCCCACGGTGGGTTGGGACGGGCTACACCGGGGACAGGTCTTGAATCCCGCCGTATTCGTATGGTTTGCGGAAGTTGCGTTTGTGGACGGGACAGTCGAGGTTTTGAAGGGGGAGGTCAGTTTGGTGCGGTGAATGATGTATGGGAGGAAGTGGAAGGTATGACTGCTGCAACTTGTTTAAAAGCAAGTAACCTTAAGAAACTGTTTTAAAACCTATTTGATATAAATTTGACCCTTTAGAGCTTGTTTGGGCATTTGACCCTTTTAGCCTTCTTTTGCTCTGTGCTCATAATGTCGTGGTTTAAGATTCGAGACCTCAAACTCAATTGCGTTTTGAGCACATTTTTTATTCATGCAGGGGTTTTAAAAGAGTTTCTTTGAATTGCGTTTGGCAAAATACAAATGCTATTCCAGCCGTCTTAACAGCGCTTAATAAAAAGCAAAGCTTTTTTGGACTAATTTTTCGGGTTTTGTCAGTCTTCTTAAATAGTCACACACAGCCTTGTGATAAAAACCAATGTTCCAGCAAGGTAATGTCATGAAAACAATTAAAACAGGCGTTGGGAGTATTTTCACAATCTGTACTACCCCCCACCCAACCTATCCACCACTTCCGCCCGTTTTCTTACCGCCACAGGCACTTTCGCTCCATCGGCCATGACGATATAACCGCCATCCGACTTGATGAACTCCCGGATATGGTCGAAATTGACGAGGTGCGACTGGTGCGCCCGCAGGAATCCCGCCGCTTCCAAAATCGTCGAAAAATCCTTCAGTGTTTTCGTCAGCAGGAGTTTATGGCCATTGGAAAAATGCACTTCGGTGTAGTTCCCATCCGCTTCCATGCGCAGGATGTCGGCCAGTCGGGCGATGTGGATTTTCTCGGCGGTGTGCAGGGCGATGGTCTTAGGCGGTTCCTTTTGCTGAAAATGCTCCCGCAATACAGGTAGTTGTGCTTGCGGATTATTGGTCAGGGTGAGTTGTTTTTTCGCCCGTTCCACGGCACGGCGCAGTTCTTCTGGGTCAATAGGTTTCAGCAAGTAGTCCACCGCTGCAAAGCGGAAAGCACGAATGGCGTGTTCATCGTGGGCGGTGGTAAAAATGAGCTGAAAGCGCAGGTCTGGCACGATTTCCAGCAGGTCGAAGCCCGTTCCGTCGCCCATTTGGATGTCGAGGAGGAGGAGGTCGGGTTTGGTTTGGCGGAGGAGCTTGGCACCCTGCACTACCCCATCGGCCTCACCCACGATTTCTACTTCGGGGAACATGCGGGCTAAGTCGTCCCGCAGGATTTGAATGGCGTGTGGATTGTCGTCAATGAGTGCGGTGCGGATTTTTTGCATGGTGGCTGCTATTTGCTTTTGGCAAAGGTATCAACCATTGCATGCAAGGCAATGGAAAAGTCAATTTTTATCAAATTTACTTTTCCACCCCAGTTTGTCAAAGCTTGCGGGTCTTGATGAAGTTCATCACCGCTGCTTTTTCCATCCAGAGCAGCAGTGCCGAACAAACGGCCACCACAACTGCCAGCACAAATAACCACCCACCGTCGCCCTGCACCTCGATGCCCAATACGAACAGGTGAGAAGCGATGGCGCCCATGATGGTACCCAAAGCCAGCAATGCGCCCAACCAAGTTGTACGGGGAATAAGCAGCAATATGCTGGCAATTAATTCCACAATGCCTGAACCTATTCGGCCATAAGGTTCAATGCCCAATGTTTTGAAGATAAAAATTGATTCTTCTGCCCCCGTAAATTTGAAAAACAGGGTTTGCAATAGGATAACTGCGACGATAATGCGCAGCGCCCATTTAAGGATGTTACTGGTCATGATTAATTTTTATTGGTGAAAATTTTCGAAAAGAATCTTACTCGGAATAATTGGGGATACTATTTAAAAATCCGCTTCCAGTTATTGTCCGCTTTGGTTTTCAAAGCTGCTTCATCCTCGTTCCAACTGGTCAGCGTATTATTGAAAAAAGCATTGTAGAATAAATACAATTTGCCGTTAATTATTTTAAAAGTATTCGGGTCAACTTCTACTTTCTCCCCCTTAGCACCCATGGCATAAGCACACCAGCCACCATATTGCGGTTTATATTTTTCGGGATTTTGAACAAATGCTTGTTTGTTTTTTTCATTGGCAAAATAATAAACAACGCCATCGGAAGTAGCTTGGATGCTGGATTTCCCTTTGGTTGGTTTGCTTCCGTTAAAATAGGAAACAGCGTCATACCCTTCTAAAGCCAAGCCTTTTTCAAGGTTAAAATGCTTTTTAATTAGTGCAGTTGATGTATTCTGAGCAATACCTCCCGCCATCGTAAAAGCGGAAAAAAAGGCGATGATGATAATATTTTTCATGTTGTGATTTTAAGTTGATGAAAGGTAAGAAAAATGGGTGTGAAATAAATGCACACCCATCTTCATTATTCAGGATTTAAATGGATTATTTATTCAGGTCATCCTTTTTCAAATCCTTGAAAATCTTATCGAATTTCTCCATTTTGGGTTGAATGACTGCACGGCAATAACCTTGCTCTTTGTTATTGGCAAAATAATCCTGGTGATAATCTTCCGCCTTATAAAAAGCATTGAATTTAACCACTTCCGTCACGATTGGATTATCATATACCTTTTCCTTCGTAAAAGCAGCAATCAATTCATCAGCAGTCTGCTTTTGCGCTTCATTCCTATAGAATATGGCAGAACGATATTGCGAACCTTGGTCGGCGCCTTGGCGGTCAAGGGTAGTTGGGTCATGCATGGTGAAAAACACCTTGAAAAACTCCGCCAATGAAATCATTGCTGGGGCAAAAACCACTTGAATGGCTTCGGCATGCCCTGTGTTGCCATCACCAACTTTATAATAGGAGGCATCTTTCGCCTTGCCGCCAGAATAGCCCGAGACGACCGAAGTCACGCCTTTCAATTCTTCAAAAACGGCTTCCATGCACCAAAAACAACCGCCCGCCACGGTAATTGTATCCAACTTCGGCGCATTAGCTATCTTTTCCATGGCAGCTTTTTCATCTTCAAAACCCAATGAAAGGGAGTTTACACAGTAGCGCAAGCCTGTACTTGTTGGCCCATCATCAAATAAATGGCCCAAGTGGCTACCACAGCGTGCACACATAATTTCGGTGCGGCTCATACCCAAGGTATTATCATCCTTTTTGATGACATGGCCTTCTATTTCGCCATCAAAACTTGGCCATCCGCAGTTGCTCTCGAATTTTGCCTCACTGGTAAATAACGGATAATCACAGGCTGCACAATGATAGGTTCCATCTGCCTTGTTTTTCAATAATGTGCCTGTAAATGGACGCTCAGTGGATTTTTCACGCAACACCGCATACTGTTCCGGCGTGAGTATATTCTTCCACTCCGTTTCTGTTTTATTTACCTCAAATTTTTCAACAGAAGCCCTGTTTTTCTGTGCACAAGAACTTAAAGAAATCAAGGAAATTAAAACAAATGAAAATAGCTTACTGATTTGATACTTCATGATTTAATGTTTTTGGGGAATTAGACGGGGAGCTTTTAACACCCTTACAAATCATCGAAATATTTTTCTCGGAAAAAGCTTTATTTCCATAAAACGCTGAATTAATGAAGCTGAGATTTCAGTTTTTCTTTAAAGTCTTGGGGTGCAGTAAACGGCGGCTTTGTTTCCACATTTTCTATAAAATGCTCTAAAGTTTTGTCCATTATTTTGTCCTGTTTAACAAAATTGGAACAGCACCTGCAATAATAGAGATGCAGCTTTACTTCTATGCGCTTCCGCAATGGCAAATTCGCTTCCTTTGATTGCAGGGCAAGCATCGAAACTTCATGACAATTGTTTAGGATTCTTTGTAAATATTTCATTCCATTACATGATTCCCTGCCTTTCCAAGCAGGCTCTTAATAGTATTTTTGAACGGTGGACCACCACCCAATAGTTAGACGAGGATATGCCATGTTCCTTACAAATTTCTTCGCTCGATGCGTCCTCCATGTATTTTGCCACGAAAACAGTTCGGAGTTTTCCCGGCATTTTCAGGATACAGTCTTCTAGTATTTTCTGAAACTCCTTGCCCAGTAAATAATCTTCGCCGCTTGTCGAGAATTGGTTGGGTCGGATAAACGCCTTGAATCGCCCATAATTTGACTCGTCAAAAATGGCATTTTGGAAAGCATCCACTGTTTCGTGAAGGTAGTTTGACAGGGATTGCGCTGGGTTTTTCTTACGGTAAAAATCAACGAGCTTGTTGCGCAAAATACTGGTCAGCCATGTTTTTTCTGCGCTTTCGCCCTTGAAACCGTCCCTGCCCTTGAAGGCCGACAAGAATGTTTCTTGCACCAAATCTTCAGCCTCCACTTTGCTCCCCGTTTTAAGGAGGGCCAGTGAATACAGGTAGTCTGTGTAATTGTCAACCCAATTTGCCGGGTTCAGTTCATTCATATTTTGTCCTGAATTGATGTGGAATTCAATTTTTTATGAGCAAAGTTAATCGCAGGTTTTTACAAAAGGCAAATAATGCACCTTCTGCCTTTCAACTTTAAGCCAAGCAACCAGTTTGCCATACCAGCCAACATTTCTCATATTCGCCATAAAAAAACGGCAGCCGCCCATTCAGGACAGCTGCCGCTATATTTACAAACCAAAAAAGGTTGTTGCTTAACTTTTACTTACCAACTACCAGCTTCTGCTCGTAGCGCACACCGCCAGCTTTTACATTCACAATGTACAGCCCACTGCCGATGCCGTTCAGGCTAATCCGCTCGTTCACGGAACTCACCTTTCCGAAGCTGCGGCGAAGTACCGATTGGCCCAGTGAATTGTAAACCTCGAATACAATATCCTGTGCCTCCGGTATTTCCATCAGTTGGAAAGTGACCTCGTTGCTAGCTGGGTTTGGTGCCAAGCTGAACCCGTTTTCACCAGAAACGCTTGGTTTGCCTATTGACAAAGCCTTGTTGCTGCTGTCATCTCCAGCAAATGGCAAGCCTGCGTTTGGTGGACAACTTGTCGGTGTCTCGCCGCTGTGCCAGTAAGCATTTACGGTAGAAATCGAGTTGTTGATGGCATTTGCGTAAACCAGCTTATTGCCTGGGCTCATCACCAAGTTGCCGTCTAGGTAGAGGTTGGCCAAATCGTACAAGCCACCCATGGTATATGGGAACTCGTGCTCTGTGCCATCCATTTCAAATAAATGCAGCATACAGGCCACACCTTCCCCACATGCTTTGATGTTCGGGTCAATGTCAAGACAGGCAAGGCTCTGGTTGCGGATGTTCACCATCAATAAGTTGTTGTACAGCACATTGTAGCGCATGTTCAACATCATCGAAATCGTATTGGTCGCAAGGCTGTTCTTCATGCCGATTGGCCCGGTAGGGTTGCAGCCATTGCAGTTCGTCTGGATGCAGTTGCTTAGGATGGTCGGTGAGCCAGCACCCGGCACTAAATCCATCAAGCACTGTGCATCGGTTAAGGTCAACGAGCGGTTGCTACCACCAATTGTCAATGGGGCAGTTGCCAACAATGCAGTGATGGTCTGCAGGTCTGTGGCTGCTGTTGTTGTAGAGGTACCTGGCTCATTGCCTTCGTTGCCCCACTCGCTTTGGTAGAAGGTTTCAAGTGGCAGGCATTTGCCTGAATAGGTGATGCCACAGAGGCTAGGCATCTCGTTGCCGCACTGGTCGGAAACCCTGAAGTAGAAGGTGCGGCCAAAAGTATTGATGCCGTCACCGTTCACATCGCTGCACTGCCAGAGTACTGACCAACTGTCGAGGTCAACGTTGATGTCGCTACCACTGCAAAGGTCATAGATATTGCCTGATGCAATCATTTCCTGAATCTTTGGACCGAAATCGTAATCACCAGGACACGGAACGTCCTCGATGCAGGCAAGGTTGGTCACGTCTGAAACAATGGAACAATTGCCCACTGGTGGCTCGTTGTCCGCTGCGATGTAGGTGAAGCTCCATGGGCGGCTGTGACCGCCACAGTCTGTGTAAATAAAGGTAAACTTGCGAGTACCGCTGCAACCACTTGGATCTATTGACTCCGTGATTGTTGGTCCAGAATAACCGATTTCTTCCCCACAAATTCCATAGATAGTTGGTGGTACTGGTCCAGTTTGCGCATACAATAAGCAACCAACATTTATTTCGCCGTCTGGGTAAACAAAGAAATCTGCCGTGTAGGCAAAGTTGAAGGTCTTGCTCCAGGTCTTCGTGTTGCCTGTGCAATCGGAGTACGTCCAGGTATATTTGCGGCTTGCCTCGCAACCAGTTGCATTGTTCGTTCCCGTGATAACAGGGCCTGATGGATTCAGTGTTTTGCCGCAGGCATCAATCACGGAAGGTGGAGTTGGCACAACGATGACCAATGGGCATTCAGCTGATACAACTTCGTTCGCTGGCACTGTATAATTAGGATAAACTACCGTGTAAATAAAAACCCAAGTGGCAGTATTGCCTTCACAGTCTGTGTAACTAAAGCTCCAAACTCTACCACCAGCACAGCCAGGTTTAGGGCTACTCGTGATAACCGGTAAAAGAACTTCACCGCAGTTGCTGGTAACCACTGGCGGAGTAGGCTGGGCATCTGTCTGGTCTGGACAGCTAACGGTCGCACTTCCTCCAGCTGGCACGGAGAATGGATTCCGCTCCACGGTGACAACATGAGTCCATGGTGTTACTTGACCAAATCCATTGTTGTAGGTCCAAGTGAAGGTACGAGTGCCCTCACAGGTGATTGGGTTCGGGTTGTTGGTGATGGTCGGCCCGGTCGGGGTTACCACGCTGCCACAGTTCGTCGTGACGGCGGGTGGTGGTGGGGGCTGAACGATCAGTGCTGGACAGGCGACCGTGCTGGCTCCAAAAGGTGGCACGGTGAAAGCGCCAGTTGCTACGGTGAAAGTCCAGGTAATGCACCCTGAGTTAGGGCCGGTGCTGTTGCGAGGAGCAATCCGCCAAAAATAAGAGCCCGGAGCCAAGGTACCGGCGTTGTAGTTAGTGTTTATAACATTTGCCACAAATGGCGGCACGGCAGTTGTTCCAAAGTAAACATCATAGCTGGTAGCACCTGCCGAAGCCGGCCAACTCAAATTCGTCGCCACGGGACACAAATTCGCCTGCCCGTTGGTTGGGCTTGTAGGCAGTGCCAAACATGGCGGCGGTGCAGCAAGGCAGGTCACAGCCAAGGTAAAGTTACCCGTGCTTCCACCAAAACCATGTACCCTGATACTGTAGACTACCCCAAGGGTGGAGGTCCAAGTCATTTGCGATTGGAGGCCGCAGAAGTCATCGTTACAGCCGCCGATGTTCGTGAGCGCACCACAGGCCCCGGTGTAAACATCAATTTGGGTATCATAGGAAGAACCGCAAAGGCTAGCCGTGATGGGCGATCCGTTTCCTACAATGGTGTACCAGACGTCTGGGGCCGTGCTGCCGCTGCCGCAGTCGGTCGCTGGGCCGTCATTGGTAGCCAGCACTGTGCTGCCACTGGCCGAGCCGCCGCAGGCGATGGGGGTGGCATTGGCGCAGTTGTCGTTGGCAGGGCCGGGGGGCGGGGCGCAAGTTACAGCCAAGGAAAAGTTACCCGTGCTTCCACTAAAACCATGTACCCTGATACGGTAGACTACCCCAAGGGTGGAGGTCCAGGTCATTTGCGATTGGAGGCCACAGAAATCGTCGTTGCAGCCGCCGATGTTCGTCAGCGCACCGCAGGCGCCCGTGTAAACATCAAGCTGGGAGTCGTAGTTGGTGCCGCCACCGCATAGGCTGGCCGTGATGGCGCCGCCCGTGCCGGTGATGGTGTACCAGACGTCGGGGGCCGTGCTGCCGCCGCCGCAGTCCGCTGCTGGCCCGTCGTTGTTTGCCCCAACGGTGCTGCCGCTGGCCGAGCCGCCGCAGGCGATGGGGGTGGCATTGGCGCAGGCGTCGTTGGAGGGTACAGACGATGGGCAATTTATTTGAAAAGTATGCACCACGGAAGCCGAAGTCTCCGGGTCGAGCAGGATATAGTAAGTAGTACCCGCAGTCAAGGTTCCCATGCTTGCAGTGACTGGGCTGAAAATATCATCAATACATGTCCAGCCTGTGGCATTACAGCCGCCGGAAGCAGCCTTGACGAAATAGTCAATAAACCCGCCACTGTTGGTCGAGGTTACCTGTAGGTTGTGTACACCAGTGGCAGTGGCCGTAAAGCTGTACAACTTCTCCGTGCCAGGCGTAGAAAAGCCGCATGCGCCGGGACTCCATAGCCCTGACCCGCTGAGGGTTGCCGTCGTAGGTGTTCCGCAAGTAATGGGTGCAATGCTCAAACATGGGTCGGGGGCACCCGGACAACTGGTACACTGCACCACACCAGTATGGCAGGAGCCATCGGTGCCGCAAGCAGCGTTGATGTTGTAGTGCAGGTAGAGCGGGCCAGAGACCGTACAGACAACACTGACCGGGGAGAACCCAAAACCAAGCACTGCGCCGCCGGGCGTACCTTGACGAACGGTAAGGTAATTCCCTGCACCTCCGGTGGCCGAAAACAAGTAGGTGGAGCCAGCGGTAGCACTGTTGATGGTACTGTACTCCCCACCAAAAGCACAAGTGGTGATGGTGACCGGAGTGTTGTTGGTGGGTGCGGTGATGGTACCGAATTGTGAAGGGTTGTTGCACTGCGCCAGCACTTGTTGCGTGGCAAGGAAACCAAGGAACATTGTCAAAGCAATGCTTGTGAATCTCCTCATTTTGTTGGAAATAGTTGAATACTGTTTCATGCTAACAATTTTTTAAGTGTAAAAGAAAATAATTAGGTGGTTATGAGAAATCGCTCATTTCCAATCCAAAAGTTGAAAATGACGTAATTGTGCTCTATTCTGGTGAGAAGTGAAAAGAACAAGCATTCAAACATTCCAATAACATTGAATTAATGTCAGACTAGAAGTTTGAAAGCAATTTATATTATTAAACTTGTTCCAAAAAGTAATGGCAATGGGCCAGGAGATTAACAAAACACTTTAGGCAAAGCTACAAAAACGGTTCAGGGTTTTTACAATTTTGCCAAAAAAATGAAAAAAACATTTTATACTGTTTTTTGACAAAGAAAATAGAGCGTATATTTCTCTAATATTGCAGCTCGCAAACATAAAAAATGCTAAAAAAATCAATCGAAGACCTAAGTTTCAACGGTAGAAACTTCACGGAATCACACATCGAAACCGCCGAGTACGAAAACTGCCGTTTCGTCAATTGCCAGTTTGTCGGGGCCAACTTGTCCGACTGTTTTTTCGTGGACTGTACTTTTGAAAACTGCGACCTCAGCAATGCCAAGCTAGTTGGCACTTCTTTTAAATCCGTGCGCTTCAAAGATTGCAAGCTCCTCGGCCTGCACTTCGACGACTGCAACCCTTTCTTGCTCAGTTTCAATTTTGAAAGCTGCCTCCTGAACTTCTCCATTTTTTACAAACTGAAACTGAAGGGCACCCAATTCAAGGATTGTAAATTGGAAGAAGCCGATTTCACGGAAACCGATTTATCAGGAAGCGTTTTTGAGCATTGTGAATTGCGAAATGCGGTATTTGAGCAAACCAACCTTGAAGCAGCCGACCTGCGGTCTGCCATGAACTTCTCCATTAACCCTGCAAAGAACCGTCTGAAAAAAGCAAGGTTTTCTTCGCAAAACATCGCTGGACTACTGGATGGACTGGGGATTCGGATTGATTAATTGAAGTTTTCCGAATTCTCTGCGGTTTTGAAAACCTGCCCGCTATCCATCACCAGACCTTCACTAGGCTTCATCGCTTTCCTTCTAGGAATAATCGAAATTTAGCAAATTTCGTCCATAAAACCCCTATGTTTGTCCACATGGAAATGCTTAATAATTTAGAACCGCTGCTTAAGACTTTTTGGTATGTTGCCATTCCAACTAGCTTGATTTTTATCGTCCAAAGCATCATGTCCCTCATCGGGGCTCATGCCTCGGAAGGTTTCGACACCGACTTTGACACCCACACCGACGGGGGCGGGCATGGGGACGGGTTTCACCTGTTCTCCTTCCGAAACTTCGTCAACTTCTTGCTGGGCTTCGGGTGGACTGGCATATCTTTTTATGGGTTTATCCATAATCAATATGTGCTTATAGGTGTCGCTATATTAATTGGTGTCATATTCGTATGGTTGTTCTTTTTTATCATATCACAATTGCAGCGATTGGCGGAGGACAACTCTTTCCAAATAATGGATACCCTCTATAAAGAAGCGGATATTTATTTAAAAATACCCGCAAAAAGACAAGGTATGGGCAAGGTATTGATCAGTGTAAACGGCGCTGTACATGAGCTGGAAGCCATGACCGACGGCGAAGAAATACCATCTGGCACAAAGGCTATGGTGACTGCAATCGAAGACAATCAACTCTTAATCGTTAAACCATTATAAACATGCAACCAATCATTATTATCGTTGTGGCGGCATTTGTCGTCTTCATCACTTTTATTGCCTTGATTTCAAGGTATAAACGATGCCCATCCGACAAGATTCTTGTCGTATATGGTAAAACAGGCGGCACTTCTGCCAAATGTATCCACGGTGGCGGCGCATTTATCTGGCCCGTCATACAAGACTACTCGTACTTGGACTTGAAGCCCTTGTCCATTGAGGCGAACCTGACCAATGCGCTCAGCCGTCAGAACATCCGGGTGGACGTGCCCTGCCGGTTTACCATCGCTATTTCCACCGACCATGATAGCATGAACACGGCAGCTGAAAGGCTGCTTGGTTTATCGCATGAGGCCATTCAGGAACTGGCAAAGGACATTCTCTTTGGGCAGTTGCGGCTCGTCATCGCTACCATGACCATCGAGGAAATCAATTCCGACCGGGACAAATTCCTGGAGAACATCTCGAAGAACGTAGATAGCGAGCTGAAGAAAATCGGCCTCAAGCTCATCAACGTGAACGTGACGGACATCAAGGACGAGTCCGGCTACATCGCGGCACTTGGTAAAGAGGCTGCAGCAAAAGCCATCAACGAAGCCAAGGTTTCTGTTGCGGAGCAAGAGAAAATCGGTGAAACGGGCAAGGCGCTCGCTGACCGGGAAAAGGACACTCAAATCGCTGAGACACACCGGGACAGGGACGTGAAGATTGCCATCACACAAAAAGATCGGGAAATCAGCATCGCATCAGCGGCCAAAGATGAGGCCATCGGTCGGGCAGAAGCGGAGCGGGACACCCGTGTGAAAACCTCGGAGGCCAACGCCATCGCCATCAAAGGCGAGAACGAGGCGAAGATTTCCATCGCCAACTCCGACGCCCTGCGGCGAGAGAAGGAGGCGGAATCGAACCGCCTCGCCATCACTGCTGAGAAGGTGCAGCAGGCACGGGCGATGGAGGAAGCCTACCTTGCGGAGCAAAAAGCCGAGTTGGCACGTTCGGAGCGGGAGCGCTCGACGCAGATTGCGAACATCGTCATCCCTGCCGAGATTGCGAAGCAACGGGCCATCATCGAAGCACAGGCCGATGCCGAGCGCATCCGGGAGAACGCCAAAGGTGAGGCAGATGCCATCTTCGCCAAGATGGAAGCCGAGGCAAAGGGTCTGTACGAGATTTTGACCAAGCAGGCCGAGGGTTACAAGGAAGTGGTAGCTGCCGCTGGCGGCGACCCGACCAAAGCTTTCCAATTATTGCTACTTGAGAAGCTGCCAGAACTCGTGAAAACGCAAGTCGAAGCCGTGAAGAATATCAAGATTGATAAAATCACGGTCTGGGACTCTGGCAATGGCGAGAATGGCAACAGTTCCACTTCCAATTTCGTATCCGGCATGATGAAGACCGTACCACCGCTGAATGACTTGTTCAATATGGCAGGCTTGAATCTGCCGAGCTACTTGAAAGGGGAGGATGTGGTGGAGCCTGTTAAAAGTATAGAGCATAAAGAAGGTCTATAAATTGCTTAAATATAGCATCGGCGGCACTTGGGGTGTTGCCGATGCTTTTTCATACCTTTTTAGTTCGTCGCTTTAAGAGCTTGTTGGGGATTTGGTCACTTGGCTCAAAACGGCTCTTACCGACTAAAATCGGCATCGAGATTTTCGGCACTTTTCCACCTTTAAAACCGATTATACGCCGCCATTAAACAATTCTATAACTACCTTTACCTCCACAAAAACAACACCCTTCAATATGACACACAGCCAATACCTGCACATCTTCGCCCGAAGCTACAACCTTGGCAATAGCACGGATATTTGGCACGTAAACCATTTTACCAATCACCAAATACCCAATCACCCATGCCACTAAGTTGGAACGAAATTAAGACAAGGGCCATCGCTTTTTCCAAGGAATGGGAAAACGATACCAGCGAGGACGCTGAAGCAAAGTCCTTTTGGGACGAATTTTTCAATGTATTCGGCATCAGCCGCAGGCGGGTGGCGGCTTTTGAGAAACCCGTCAAGAAGCAGGATGGCACGCAAGGCTTTATTGATTTGCTTTGGAAAGGCATCATCTTGGTAGAACATAAATCCAGGGGCAAAAGCCTCGACAAGGCATTTCAGCAGGCGAAGGACTATTTCCCAGGGCTGAAAGAACATGAACTGCCGAGGTATATCCTCGTTTCCGATTTCCAATCCTTCCGGCTCTATGATTTGGAAGCTTCGCAGACGTCGGAGTTTCAGTTGGCGGATTTCCTCCAGCATATCCACTTGTTTAGCTTTATAGCTGGCTATGAAAAACGCAGTTTCAAGGAGGAAGACCCCGCCAATATTCAAGCTGCCGAGCGCATGGGCAAGCTGCACGATACGCTGGAGGCCAGCGGCTACACGGGCCATGCACTGGAGGTGTATCTGGTGCGGCTGCTTTTCTGCCTTTTTGCCGAAGACACCAATATATTCGAGCGCTCCCTGTTCCAGGATTATATTGACAAGCATACCAAGGAAGATGGCAGCGACCTCGCCATGCACTTGGCGCAATTGTTCCAAGTGCTGAACACGCCCAAGGACAAACGGCTAAATACACTGGACGAGGCACTCGACGCCTTCCCGTTCGTGAACGGAAAACTTTTCGAGGAGATGCTCCCCTTTGCGGCCTTCGATAGCAAGATGCGGGACATGCTGCTCTATGCCTGCAGCCTGAATTGGAGCCGTATTTCCCCGGCCATTTTCGGTTCTATGTTCCAAGCGGTGATGAACCCGAAGGAGCGCCGTAACCTTGGCGCCCATTATACTTCTGAAAAGAATATCCAGAAAGTCATAAAACCCCTGTTTTTGGATGGGCTGTACGCCGAATTTGAAAAGGCAAAAGGCAACCGAAACCGACTGAACGAACTGCACCATAAAATTGCATCGCTGCACTTCCTCGACCCCGCCTGTGGCTGTGGCAATTTCCTCATCATCGCCTATCGGGAACTGCGCCAACTGGAAATGGCCATCCTGCGGGAACTCAACAAGAGCGGTCAGGGCTTTTTGGATGTCCGTGAAATCATCAAGGTGGACGTTGACCAGTTCGCTGGCATCGAGTACGACGAGTTTCCGGCCCGCATCGCCGAGGTGGCCATGTGGCTCATTGACCACCAGATGAACATGCAGGTGTCCGAGGAGTTCGGGCAATATTTTGTCCGTTTGCCGCTTCGCAAAGCTGCCAAGATTGTACACGGGAACGCACTGCGCTTGGATTGGCGGAAAGTCCGGCAGGACTTCCCCTACCAAATCTCGGTGGACGAAATGAATGTCTTCGTAAATGAGCCGGAAACCCACTACCAGACCCTGAACGTGAAGGCGGGCCAGGTAAACATCTTTCCCGCTCAGGACGCACCGACCGGAAGTACCACCAGCCAGCCCAACAATTTTTTCGACTACATCCTCGGCAATCCGCCCTTCATTGGCAAGCAGCTCCAAAATGCCCAACAGAAAGCGGATATGGAAGCCGTGTTTGCAGGGGTGCAGGGTGCGGGCGTATTGGACTACGTGTCGGCCTGGTACTTGAAGGCGGCGCAGTATATTCAAAACACGAGGACCAAAGTTGCTTTTGTGAGCACCAACAGCATCACGCAGGGCGAACAGGTCAGCGTGCTATGGAGCGTAATGTTCAACCTCTACAAAATCAAAATCCACTTTGCCCACCGTACTTTTTCTTGGAAAAACGAGGCCAAAGGCAATGCGGCCGTGCATTGTGTCATCGTGGGCTTTGCCGCTTTTGACCTTGCGGATAAATGGCTCTATGATTATGAGGATATAAAAGGGGAGCCGGTGGAAAGGAAGGTGCGGAATATAAATCCGTATTTGGTGGAGGGGAATGATGTGTTTTTGGATTCAAGAAGGAAACCAATTTGCGAAGTACCAAGTATTCAGGCAGGTAATAAAGCCATAGACGGAGGTAATTTTATTTTCAATGATGATGAAAAAGAACAGTTCATTCGATATGAACCTAAATCAGCTCCATATTTCAAACAGTTTATAGGTTCAGAAGAATTTATAAACAATAAAAGTCGCTGGTGTTTATGGCTTGTAGGTGCCCCACCACAAGAATTAACCAAAATGCCGCATGTACTGAACAGAATTGAAAACGTAAGAAAATTAAGGCTTAAAAGCCCTGATAAGCAAGCTCAGTATTTAGCCACTTTCCCTTCAACTTTTAGAGATAGATTTAATCCAGATATTGCATTATTAATACCGCTGGTTTCTTCTGAAAATAGAAAATATATTCCCTTTGGTTTTTTTGATAAATCTATAGTTCCAAGCAACTTATGCTCTTTCATTTCAAATGCGACAACATACCATTTTGGGATACTTACTTCTGCAATGCACATGGCTTGGGTGAAGCATACTTGCGGTCGCCTTAAAAGTGACTACCGATATTCAAACACCATCGTTTACAACAACTACCCCTTCCCCCAAAACGTCTCCGATGCCAACAAAGCCAAAGTAGAAGCAGCCGCCCAAGCGGTCTTGGACACCAGGGCCAATTACCCAGCCAGTAGCCTAGCCGATTTGTACGACCCGCTCAGTATGCCGCCGGATTTGGTGAAGGCGCACCAAGCTTTGGACAAGGCCGTGGATTTGTGCTACCGCCCACAGGCGTTCGTGAGCGAATTGGCGAGGATTGAGTTTTTGTTCGGGCTGTATGAGGCATATACGGCTCCGATGTTTAAGGTGGAAAAGGGGAAGAAGAAGTGAGCATTGTCAAATCTAAACCCCGTAGGACGGGTGTACATCTACGACACCCAGTATTTCGACAACGTTCCGCAAGTGGCGCGGGAGTTTTACATTGGTGGCTATCAGCCTGCCCAGAAGTGGTTGAAAGACCGGAAGGAGCGGGTGCTGGATTTTGAGGATATTCCGCATTACCAGAAAATCAACGTGGCACTGGCGGAGACGGAAAGGGTGATGGGGGAAGTGGATACGTTGGGGGAATTGAGATTCGATTAAGACTTATTTAGTCATGCCAAATGTTTCCTACCTTTGCCATCCATGACTTTGAACCCACCATATACTGACACTGATGAGAAGCTGGCCATGTACGCCAAAGCATTGAGCAATCCCATTCGGGTGTTCATCTTGAAGTTCTTGGAGCAGCAATGCGGTTGCTTTGCGGGGGATATTTCTGAGCAGTTGCCCATCGCCAATTCAACGGTATCTCAGCACCTTAAAGCACTGAAAGAAGCGGGGCTGATTCATGCAACGCTCAACCCACCTACCATCAAATACTGCATCAACAAAGAAGCCTGGGCCGAGGCAAAGCAGTTGTTCCAAGACTTTTTCACAGAGTGTTGCTAATTCTTCTTGAGTATTTCGTAAAATTACGAAATAGCTACTACCTTTGCGGCGATGCCTACGATTGCTAAACTTCCAAAAGTTTAGTAATCGCTCTTGCAGCCATTTCAATCAACATTCATGCAGCCCAAACTAAAATTCCTCGACCGTTTCCTGACCCTTTGGATTTTCCTCGCCATGCTGCTGGGTGTGGGTCTGGGCTATCTTTTTCCCGGTATCGCCAATTTGATGGATGGCGTTTCCGTCGGGACCACCAATATCCCGTTGGCCATTGGCCTGATACTGATGATGTACCCGCCTTTGGCCAAAGTGGATTATTCGCTGCTGCCCAAGGCTTTTCAGGACAAGAAAGTGATGGGGCTTTCCTTGTTGTTGAATTGGGTAATCGGCCCGCTGCTCATGTTCGTTTTGGCCATTGTTTTCCTTCGGGACGAACCAGATTATATGGTCGGCCTCATCTTGATTGGACTGGCCCGGTGCATTGCCATGGTCATCGTCTGGAATGATTTGGCGGGCGGCAGTCGGGAGTATGGGGCGCTCTTGGTGGCACTCAACAGTATATTCCAAGTACTGACTTATAGTTTCTATGCCTGGTTGTTTATCAATGTTTTACCAGGAAAATTGGGCGTTGGAAATTTCAATATATCCGTACCGATGGGCGAAGTGGCGCAGAGTGTGTTCATTTACTTGGGCATACCATTTATTGCAGGTTTTATGAGCCGATATTTGCTGATTAAATCAAAGGGAAAAGATTGGTACAACCGGAAGTTTGTGCCCATGATTTCGCCCATCACGCTATATGCGCTGCTATTTACCATCGTGCTGATGTTCAGCCTGAAAGGCGACAAGATATTGGAACTGCCGCTCGATGTCCTGAAAATCGCCGTGCCGTTAGTCATCTATTTTGTGCTGATGTTTTTCGTCAGCTTTTTCATCAATAAATCAATGGGCGTGGCTTATGACAAAAACGCCTCCATTGCCTTTACTGCCACTGGCAATAATTTTGAACTGGCCATTGCAGTGGCCATTGCCGTGTTTGGCATTCATTCCGGGCAAGCATTTGCGGGGGTGATTGGGCCATTGGTGGAGGTGCCAGTGTTGATTTTACTGGTAAAAGCGAGCCGAAAACTCATGTATAAAACAGCCTAATTATGTACCCAGCTATTCACCAACTCGCCACGGCACTCGTCGGGCAATTCGACCAAATCCCTGCCGAGCGCAAGCTCATTTTGGCTAAAATCGCCGAATACATCCAAGCCAAAAAAGCGGCTGGCCAACCGATAAAATTGGTCTTCATCTGCACCCACAACAGTCGCCGCAGCCATTTCGGGCAGGTGGCTGCTGCCGTGGCCGCAGCGTATTTTTCCATCGAAAACGTCGAGGTTTCTTCTGGTGGCACAGAAGCCACGGCTTTTCACCCGAACGCCATCCAAGCGCTGCGGAGCCTGGACTTCGCCGTGGAAACAGCAGATGAAACCCTGAAGAACCCAGTGTGGGCGGTGCTTTTCGGAGAGAAAAACCAGGCCACCTGCTTTTCAAAAGTCTTTGATGACCCCGCCAACCCAAGCACTGGCTTCGCCGCCATCATGACCTGCTCCGATGCCGAGCAGAACTGCCCGTTCGTGCCCGGCACAGAACTGCGCATTGGCACCACTTATGATGACCCAAAATCTTCCGATGGTACGCCGCAACAGGCAACCACCTACCGAGCGCGGTTCGAGCAGATTTTGAGGGAGATGCTGTATGCGTTTTCTTTGGTGAAGTAAATCATAAATTGGCAAAGCCATAATAGGATAGTACAAAGATGAAACCGATGGAACTGATTAGGACTGATTTAAAAATCTGTGAAAATCAGTTCCATCTGTGTCCCTATTATTTTTGACGAAGCCAAAAAAAGTATATCAGCAACTTGAATGATAGGTCTTTGAGCAATAACTTGGTTATCATGCAAGCAAGGCTTTCCTATTCATGCAAGGGGGCAAGCCCCCTTGGAAAAGCCACAATTCCAAGGGGGCTTGCCCCCTTGCCACATTCAAAATGACAAACCGTTAGTCAAAGCACTTTAGTTTAATCAAATTCCCATCCTTACCAACACCTCAGTCCCTTCCACCTCTCCATCTTCACTGGTCACCTGCCGCATTTCCACGGCATTTTCATTGAATCCCGCCTCGTTTTTCATCAATTCCAACCGCTCACGGGTCACGGCAATGCCGACCGATTGACGGGTTTCCGCCTCCTGCCCAGCCTTCCGGGCTTGCGATTGTTCAATGCCAATGCCGTTGTCCCGAATCGCCACTTCCAGCAGGTTTTCTTTTTCGGTAAAATGGAGGGTAATCATCCCCTTTTTCCCCGAAAGCGGCCCGATGCCGTGCAGGATGGCATTCTCCACAAAAGGCTGCAAGAGCATGGGCGGTATTTGCAAATCAGGGCTTTCGACACAACTTATGTCCAGTTCAAAATCGAATTTTCCCTCCCGACAAAATTCCTCCATTTCGAGATATTGTCGCAAGGTTTCCACCTCTTTTTCTAAAGGGATTTGCTGTTGCCGACTATTGTCCAACACCGCCCGCATCAGCCGCCCGAACTTGAGGATGTACTGGCGAGCGCTGTCCATATTTCCAGCAGATACAAGGCTTTGGATGCTGTTCAGGGCATTGAAAATGAAATGCGGGTTCATTTGCAACTGCCTTGATTTTTGCTCCAAAGTCAGCAAGCGGTTTTGAAGTTCAAGTTGTTCCCGTTCGAACGCTGCCTTCTGCTTCACTTGTCGGATGCGCCATTTAAATAGGCCAAATATCAGCAATGAAAAGCTTCCAATCATCGCGACACGAAACCACCATGTTGCCCAAAAAGGAGGGAGGATGACGAAGGAAACCTGCATGGGCTTGCTTGTGACGCCGTCCTCGTTCCTTGCCCGTAGTCGGAATTGGTAATCGCCGGGAGGCAAATTGGCGTAGCTCACTTCAGTTCTGGGAGAAAACGGCGACCAATCGGCCTCTTGCCCTTCGAGTTGCCAAGCGTACATGACCCGCTCCTGGTTGGAGAAATCGGTGGCAAAAAACTCGAAGCCGAGGTGGTTTTGGTCATGCGGAAAAATGGCGCCATCCACCAACCCGCCCCAGTTGGCCGACCATTTGGCCATTGCCGAGGTTTCCAAGGGTTCATAAAATAAGCGGACTCCCGTCAGCACAGGCATCGGCGCAGGGCTGTGGATGCTGTCGGTGGGCGGGAGGTAGTGCGTCAGTCCGTTCATCGTGCCGAACCAGAGGCCGCCATCGGGGCTGGCAAGGACAGCGTTTTGGCAGGTCTCCACCCCCCGGAATCCCTCAGCCAAGCCGAAGTGTTTTACCCGAAGAAAACGCCCTAGCGAATCTGTTTGAATCCGGTCCACGCCCCTTTCTGAACCTACCCAGAGCTGGCCCTTTGTATCCGTTTGCAGCAGGTAAACATTGGCAGAGGCCAAGCTGTCCAGTTGGTCGAACTGCCTGAAAGTCAGTGTTTTATCAAAATAAATATCCGTACAGCCAATGCCCCGGCCAGCCGTGCCCGCCCAAAGTAAGCCGTGTTCGTCCTCTGCCAATGAGCGAACCGCACTGCCTGGCAGGCCGTGGCTTTGCCCCAGCACTGTTATTTTTTCTTGGTCAAAAAAGCAGACTTCGCCAGTTTGCAAAGCGAACCAAAGCCGCCCTTTTTTATCAAAATGAAGGGAGTGAACAGTGAGGCTGGGCAGCCCCTCGGCCAAGCCGTATTGCTTAAAACTCGGGCTTTGGAGCGAGCCACCAGTGAGCGAAATCCGGCTGATGCCGCCATCCGTGGTGGCCACCCAGATGTTCCCGGCGGCATCCTCGGCGATGTCCCGAATCCAGTTGCCAGCGAGGCCGTTTTTTTTGGTAAAAAATTGAAAATCACCGCTTTCGGCTTTCAAATCCGTGCTGTCTTTTTTCGGGGAATAAACGGCGAGGCCAAGCCCTTCGGTACCCGCCCAAATCCGGTCAAGGCGGTCACGGTAAAGCGCCCGGCATTTTACGTTGTAAAAACCGTTGCTGCCGTTGAAATGGAGGAGGGTATCCACGCCAGGCGAATCGGTGGAAGGCCCCCAGTAGGTGATGCCCCGGTCGCCCGCCGAGAACCAGTGGCCGAGGCCATTTTTCCCTTCGCAAACGGAATAGACGAAGCTGGAGTGCAGCCCGTCTTTGCCGTCGAAGTGCTCGAAATGCTGGGTGGCGTACTTGCACACTCCCCCACCCGATGTACCGAACCAAATAACTTTGCCCCATTTATCACCGAGGATGGAGCGGACGTTGTTGTTGCAAAGCCCCTGATTTTCAGCCACTTGCACAATGCTGCCCGTAGTGGGCGACCAAGCGACCGCACCGGCATCCTGGGTGCCAATCCAGATTTTGCCGTCCCGTTCGTTGCGCCAAAAGCACTGGATTTTGTTGGTGGGCAGGCCGTTTCTGGCATTGAGGAAATTGCGTTTTTTGCCGTCAATGATGAGGATGCCGGAATTGAAAATACCCGCCAGAATGCGCCCATCCTTGGTTTCCGTGATGGCCATCACTTCGGCCTTGCGGCGCTGGATAGTTTTCCAGTTTTCATTTTCTAAAAAAAATAATCCTTCATCCCCCCCAACCCAGACCTTGTTTCTTCCGTCTGTGAAAGTAGCGGTAAGCCTGCCAAAGGGCAAGTTATTGCCGCTAATTAAAATTGGTTCGGCCCAATGTTTCTGTCCATTATTCCCTTTGGGTACGGTTTGTAGTTTGTATAGACCGTTTTGGGTAGCGAGGAAAAGTGTGCTTACCTTATGGTCAAATTGGAAGGACATGGCATTGATGCCCGTATCCTTTCCTTTTTCCAGTTCGATGAAGTCGAATTTTCGGCCATCAAAGCGGTTGAGGCCCCGGTTGGTACCTATCCAGATATTTCCGGCGAGGTCTTCGACCAGTGCATTGACGTAGTTGCCTTGAAGGCCGTCTCTGGCGGAAAAATTCTTGAAGCTGCGACCATCGAAGCGGGCGAGGCCACCGCCTTGGGTGCCTAGCCAGAGGTAGCCCCGGTGGTCTTGGAGCATGGCATAGACCTGCGATTGTGGCAAGCCGTTGCCAACGGTGTATTGGGTGAAAAAATAGGACTGAGCTGCAAGCAACAGGGGGGATAAAAGCGATAAAAAGAAGAAAAAGATTTGTTTGCGCATGTTACGGCTGGACGAAAGAAAGCCAAATATAGAATCGAAGGTGCAATGTTTTGTGAGAACAAACTAAAATTGCTCAATTGAGTAATTCAATATTGTTCATCAACAATTTGAGAAAAATGAATTTTGTACCAAAATTTACAAACAAGTATAATTTTCACGACCTTATAGTGGTATGGTTGTCCAAGAAAATTTACTTTTGAGCTTTGCCTTCATTCCAATTGTAATTCAGGATATTTTTTGAGCCTATCCATGCCTGTTTTGGAAATTCGCTGCTAGGAACCTCGACGACTTAACTAGACATCCAAATGTCTGTGTCATTCATTTTTCAAATAAATCAATATTTCAACATGAAGCAATCAAGTTTACTCTCGATTTTTTTCTTCTTTATTGCCCTGCAAATGGTGCATGCGCAGCCATCACCTGGCAGCAACAAAGATTGCTGTTTCTCCTATCCCTTTGAAGAAGCTGTGGGCGCACCCATCACTGTTTCTTCTGCTGCAACCTCCGGTGGAGGCCAGTTTGCCGATGACGTTAGTTGCTCATGCCTTGCCGGTGAAGGCGGAAGCACCTGGTTTTCCTTTTCTTGCAAAGGAGCAGGAGATTTGGAAATCCTTATCACGCCTGACCATCCTGCTGACTTCAATTTTTCGATTTGGGCAGAGCATTGCCCCTGCCAAGCACCTACTGATGATAGTACGCCTTTTCCTGTCGCATGCAACAGTGTGGTCGGCACAGCCGAAACAGGCATTGCTACCGACCCTTTGGCGAGCTTTGGTGTACCTGCTTCTGCACAGTTTTCGCCTTCCGCCCCGCTTATACCTGGGATGAACTATTTTTTATTGGTGTCCAAAGTCTCAGCAGCTCCTGCTGGTTTCACCATCGCTTTGGGTGGAACTGCCACGATCGAAGGCTTGATTCCGCCAGCAAATGGGGGTGATATTCAAGGGCCCGCTCAAATATGCGCTGGCGGTACTGCCCAATTTACTGTCCCACCAACATTTGGTGCCAGCAATTACCAGTGGTCAGTGACCCCAGGCAACCAAGTTCCTTTTAATTGGGCAAATACCTTTTATGATTACACTTTCCCAAACATTGGGACTTACGAGGTTTGCGTCACTCCTTCTGGTTTACAATTGGGTTGCTTTGACGCAGCTCCAAGCTGTATGACCGTTAACGTGTCACAACTCCCTGTCCCGGCTGGATTCGAATTCGGAACTGTATGCACCAATAGTGAATACGTGGCAGGTAATGGCGACGTCTTCTTTTTTGGGGGAACATTTGACCTAATTTACAACTCTTTTTATGGTTGTGACAGTATCGTTCGACTTACCTTGACACAGCGACTTTCGGACTTTAATATCACGGTAAAAGAAGTGTGTCCGGGAGAATGCGTAGAATGGGGTGGAGTTACCTATTGTGACCCTGGCAATTATGATGATGTTCAACAAAATCAATACGGGTGTGACAGCACCAACCAATTGCTGCTGATTGTTGTCCCACTCGAAACAAAGATTAACGGAGCAACTAACTTGGATTGCAACCACCCAAGTGTGACCCTAAACAGTACAGGTTCGATTTTTTCAACCAATGCAGTCTTTACTTGGAGAAGAAACAATACCGTGGTTGGAACGGGCCCAACACTGACCGTGACAACTGGGGGCACCTATACACTTTCAATTGTTAGCGCGGTAGGTGACCATTTTTGCACCATTTCAGAAACAGTGGTTATCGCTCAAGACTTTACATTGCCTCAAGGAGTGACTGCTGTGGGCGGCAATGCCAATTGCTACACAACAAATGTGACCTTGATGGGAAATTCTACCACTCCCGGAGTTACCTATTCATGGACGGGGCCAAACGGCTTCACTTCCAACCTTCAAAACCCGACCGTCAGCACACAGGGCAACTATATCCTAAAGGTAACTGGCACCAATGGCTGCACAAAAACTGCCACGGCGGTGGTTTCTGAAAACAAAGTGCCACCAACAGTGGTAGCAACAAGCAACGGCACCTTGAACTGCAACGCTTCGAGCGTACAGTTGAGTGGCGCAGGTTCGTCCACTGGCGGCCAGTTCACCTACCTCTGGACCACCACCAACGGCAATATCACGATGGGTGAAACCACCTTGACCCCCACCGTGAACCAAGGCGGCAATTATCTACTGACCATCACCAATTTGAACAATGGCTGCACCAACACGGCCTCGGCTACTGTCATACAACGTACCGATGTAGCTGCGCAAATAACAAGTTCAACGAACATTCCTTGCTTTGGCGGCGGCAGCGGTTCAGCAACCGTCAGCGCTAGCGGTGGTGACGGTGTTTACACTTACAATTGGTCCACGGGAGCAACTGGCACTACAGTTTCCAACCTAAATGCTGGAAGTTTTACCGTTGTGGTGACGGATGGTAACGGCTGTTCCGCCTCCCAGCAGGTGATGATTACCCAGCCAGCCAACCTTTTGCCAAATGCCACGACTACGCCGCAAACGACTTTTGGGGTAAATGACGGCACGGCCACCTCCAGCCCATCAGGCGGCACTAGTGG
Organism: Saprospiraceae bacterium; assembly: GCA_041752395.1. Lineage (GTDB taxonomy): Bacteria > Bacteroidota > Bacteroidia > Chitinophagales > Saprospiraceae > UBA6168. The sequence goes on from JBGSWN010000142.1 coordinate 24,525, forward strand.
TTACACGTTTGCTTGGAACAACGGTGAAACAACGCAAACAATATCCGACCTGGCACCTGGCAACTACACCGTCGTCATCACGGATGCCAATGGTTGTTCCGCTTCGCAAACGGTAACGGTTTCAGAAGTAGCTTGTGCGGTAATGGCTTTTATCGAGCACACCAATGTAAATTGCCCCGGTGCCGCTGATGGCACCGCTACTTCCGTTTTGGTAAATGCCAACGGAGCAATTACCTATTCTTGGTCAAATGGCGAAAATACACAGACCATATCTGGCCTTTCTGGTGGCACTTACAATGTAACCGCAACGGACGAAGCTGGCTGCGAGGTAGTCTCGACCGTCGTGGTGGATGAGCCCCAAGTGCTTACTTCCAACCTGACCTCCACCAACCTGACAGGCTTCAATTTCAACAACGGCACAGCAACCGCTAACCCAAATGGTGGCACACCACCCTACTCCTATTTTTGGGACAATGATGAGACAAGCCAAACTATCACGGGCCTCTCTCCCGGCAATTATTCGGTCATTGTAACAGACGCCAACGGATGTGAGACGACACAGACCGTTACTGTGAACCAGTTCAATTGCACCTTGGGCGCTTCCATTATTTTAGGTGAAATCAGTTGCAACGGCGCCGCTGATGGTCAGGCAAGCTTCTCCCTTGCAGGCGGCAATGCGCCTTTCACGTATCTGTGGTCCAATGGTGAAACAACTGCTGCTATTACAAACTTGACCGCTGGCACTTATATCGGAACAGCCACAGACGTGGCTGGATGTCCGGCCATTGCGGAAGCAATACTTGCAAACCCAGCTGCACTAGGTGTGGATGTCACGGAAATGATTGAAGCACAATGTGGTGCGGACGATGGCTCCTTGACGGTCATGGGCTTGGGAGGTACGCCAGGCTACACTTATCTTTGGCAAACAGGCGGCGAAATGACACAAACCGTGACTGGTTTAAATGCAGGCACCTATTCCGTCGCCATTTCAGACGCCAACGGCTGTTCTGACAGTTTCGACATTCTATTGGGGACTGACGATGATGTTCCGCCAGTTGTTCTCACCCAGAACATTAGTATCCAACTCAATGCCAATGGACAGGCCACGGTCGTTCCACAAGACGTGGACAATGGAAGCACGGATGACTGTCAAATCTTCTCCTACAGCCTGAACCAAACTGATTTCGACTGCACTGACTTGGGAGCCAATACCGTTACACTTTCTGTAACCGATATTGGAAACAACACGGCTACCGGCACTGCCATCATTACCGTAGAAGAGACCACACCACCAACCATAAACTGCCCCGCAAACATATTGGTCGGTGGGTGCAATGCTGTGGCTGATTTTGTAGTGACCGCTAACGATAATTGTGGCGGAAATGTGACCATCACACAGACCAGCGGCTTACCTAGTGGTTCTAATTTTCCACTTGGCAACTCAACCAATACATTTTCCGCTACGGATTTGGGTGGAAACACCTCCACCTGCAGTTTTGTGGTAACGGTACAGTCGAATATTACGTTGACCGTTTCGCAAGTGAACGTAAACTGTTTTGGCGAAAACGATGGCAGCGCCACAGCCAATCCATTGGGAGGCTTGCCGCCAGTCACCTATCTCTGGAGCAACGGTGACGACACACAAACAAGCACCGGTCTAATTGCGGGGATGTACACTGTCACAACTACTGATGCGGGTGGATGCACTGCCTCACAAACGGTAACCATTACCCAACCTACCAACCTGACCACATCACTGGTGAACATCATGAACGCAGTAAACAACCAAGCAAATGGTTCTATAGACGTAACCGTCGCTGGCGGTTCTTCACCATACACCTTTGTCTGGAAAAACTCGATGGGGGCAGTTATTGGAAACCTGGAGGACATTAGTGGTTTGTTGCCGGGCACCTACACGCTGCTAGCAACTGATGCAAAAGGTTGCCAATCCCAGAGTGGTTATACCATCCAAAACGACGTAGCTACCAACGAATCGGCGCTAAATAGCCATGTGTTGCTCTATCCGAACCCTACTTTGGGTGAAGTTACCTTGGAACTGGTTGATTTGTTCAATTATGGCTCCGTGGAGGTCACGGCCTTTGATATTACTGGAAGGGAAGTGCTGCACACCAACAATTCAAACAGCAAGCAATTGCTCGATTTCAAAACAAAGCCTTCCGGTGTATATGTTTTGAAAATCATGATTGGCGGCGAAGTATTGACCAAGCGATTGGTGGTAAGCAAATAAACTTGAGCATGAAATGAATTTAATATAGTGTTTGCTTAAGGTTAAGATTCATTTTATGAAAAACGAAAGGCCGAGCGACTAGTATGTCGTTCGGCCTTTTAGTTTTTCTCCATAATGATAATGGAGCTGTATCATATTGACTTTGAAGCCTTAATAAACTCAAAAAAATTTCCCCTCGTATAATTGCAACCTATTCTGAACTACCTTCAATGATTCTTGAAGTCTATCAATTTTCTCCAACAAGTGCAGCACCGAAGCGATTCCTTCAATGTTAATCGCCAAATCCCGTTGCAATCGAAGGATTTTTTCAAGGTCACTAATCCTGTCATGATGAATAAATTGTTCTTGTCCAATGGTATTGACATCAATTAACCCATGATCCATTAAATCGTCAATAAATGATAGCTCGATTTCATAATGCAGGCATATTTGACTGATTTCGATATAGTTTGCTGCCGCACTCATAATGACCTTAATTTTGAGAGTTCAGTAAATAGTTCTTTTTCCTTTTCGGTGAGGTCTGTAGGAGTTTTAATTTGGAAAGTGATGTACAAATCACCGAATTCGCCCTCTTGTTTATAAATGGGGAAGCCCTTGCCTTTGAGTTTTAATTTGGCGCCATTCTGCGTTTCAGGTTTTACTTTGAATTTTACTTTGCCATCAAAAGTATCCACTGTTATTTCTCCGCCCAATACAGCGGTAAATAAATCCAAATCCACCGTTGCATACAAATCGTACTTGTCTAATTTGAAATTCGTATTGTTTTCAATCACAAAACTGATGATTAAATCGCCGTTGGGGCCACCATTTACACCAGCACCACCTTGTCCTTTTATGCGGATAGCTTGACCATCCTGAATCCCTGCAGGTATGGTGATTCGGATGTTATTCCCATCCACATTCAAGGTACGCTTATGGGTTGTATATGCCTCCTTAATATCAAGTTGCAATTCCGCATTATAATCCTGACCTCGGAATTTCACACTCCTACCGCCTGCCCTCGAAGCACCGCCGCCAAACATTGATTGAAAGAAATCCGAAAAGTCTTCACCATTGCCAAAACCCTCCGAAGCATATTGGTTTTGTTGGCGCTGCCCCCTTTGTTGTTGGGCCTGCTTTTCGAAGGCTTCGGCGTGTTGCCAGTCCTTGCCGTATTTATCGTATTTCTTGCGGTTTTCGGCATTGGCCAATACTTCGTTGGCCTCGTTTACTTCCTTGAATTTCTGTTCCGAGGCCTTGTCATTTGGGTTTAAGTCGGGATGGTATTTTCGGGCCAATTTACGATAGGCCTTTTTTATCTCAGCCTCCGTGGCATTTTTTTCGATCCCCAATATTTTATAATAGTCGATAAATGCCATGTCGAATTGTTACTATTTGCTTTGATTTTTTTCCAAATGCTAATAGTGTCGGCGTCACTCGAAAGTGACG
>JBGSWN010000143.1:0-4942 GCA_041752395.1 Saprospiraceae bacterium
ATGTTGGCAGCAGTCTTCGGTTGGATCATGGTGGCCTCTGGCCTCAACAACGACAACCGCACCTGGGTCAGCGCCTACAAGCTGGTGACGCATTTGGGTATCGCCACGGTGTTGTTCAGCTACCTGTTTTGGACTTGGCGACGGTCAGCACAGCCCATTGCCACGGATGGTCACCTTGCCAATCTGCGTCGCCTTGGCTGGTGGACGGCGGGTGTCCTTTTCCTACAAATCGCTTTCGGGGGGCTGATGGCGGGCATGAGGGCCGGGCTTATCCACGCACATTTTCCAGTTTTTGTGGAATGGGGAACATTCTGGCAAGTGCTCACCGCAAACGCTGTTGGTACGGAGCAAATGCTGGACTACGAACCGCAGCAAAGCATCAAGGCCGTCGTGCAACTGCTGCACCGAGGCATGGCTTGGGTGCTGACGGTGATGGTCGTGGTATTTTTCCTCAAAATCAGAAAACTGCAAACCTCAGTTAGGCTAAAAATGGGCGGAAATATGTTGATGGGAATGCTCATCATCCAGTTTTTACTGGGTGTTTTGACGATCATCAACTGCATCGGGCGAGTACCGATGGCTTGGGGAGCGATACACCAAGCTGGTGCGTTGGTGCTGCTGGCAGTAGTTTTACACATGAACTACCAGTTTTCAAAAAGCGCTAAACCATAAGTGTTGATAAGACTGTTGGTAACTACTTTTGAAAATATAGTCCTTTTTTTTACTTCTATAATAAGCTGAAAAATAGGTGCTTGCGGAGGGTATATACTGGCGGTTTGGTAAGCGGTTTTGTTGAAAAACTTGTTGATAACCTAAGTTGTTTACGTTTTCTTAACCTGTTTTTTACCTTATGTTTTATTTAGGTAGGTAAAATATTGATTGGACTAAGGTTTATGGATTAAACTAAAAACTCTTATGATTACCAACAATTGTGGAAAAGCCTGTGGAGAACAGCAGGTTTCCTTCCAAGCGATTTGCCTTCCAAAAATAAATATCAGTTTTTGAATCCAACGAGTACATTTTGACAAGGTTACAGACTTGGAAAACAAATTGCCCGTTAGTTTTTAAAAAAACTATTTTTGCCGCATTGGCTAACAATTCAAAAGCTAGATGGACTATCCGATCACTGAGGAAGGCGGCTTCAAATATATTGAAACCAAAGGCGGGGAGCAAAACCTGCTCTTGCTGCACGGTCTGTTTGGCGCACTGAGCAACTTCACTTCCATTCTGCAGCACTTCGGCCAGCGGTACAACGTCGTGGTTCCCATCCTCCCCATTTTCGAAATGCCGCTCCGCAAGCTTGGCGTCTCCGGTTTGGTGGACCACGTCACGGCCTTTGTGAAGAAAAAAGGCTACGCCAGAGTACATGTACTCGGCAATTCCCTCGGCGGCCACATCGCCCTGCTCTACGCCTTGGCGCACCCAGAGCGCATCGCCTCCATCACCCTCACGGGCAGCTCGGGCCTCTTCGAGAGTGCGATGGGCTCCACCTTCCCGAAGCGGGGCGACTACGACTACATCAAAAAGAAGACAGAGGATACTTTCTACGAACCCGCCACAGCGACCAAGGAACTCGTGGACGAAATCTTCGATACCGTCAACGACCGCAACAAGGCCATCCGAGTGGTAGCGACCGCGAAATCCGCCATCCGCCACAACCTGCGGGAACGACTACAGGCCATCACTGCCCCCACCCTCCTCATTTGGGGAAAGGACGACCAAGTGACCCCTGCCTTCGTCGGCGAGGAGTTCCACGAGCGCATCCAAAACTCCCAGCTTTTCATGTTGGAAAAATGCGGCCACGCCCCCATGATGGAGCATCCGGAATTGTTTAACGAACACCTAGAAACCTTCTTGAAAGAAGTAACCACCTAGTCCCTGCTCACGTTCTCACTCCTCTCACCCTCTCACTTCTTTCAAACCAGCTCCTTGCAAGCCCGATAAATATCCCCCCACTCCTTCCGTTCCTTCACCACCGTTTCGAGGTATTCCAGCCAGATGTTTTTGTCCTGCACGGGGTCTTTCACGATGGCGCCCGTGATGCCCGCCGCCAAGTCGTGTGCCCGCAGCGTGCCGTCGCCGAAATGGACGGCCAGCGCCTGACCGCTGTGTACCACCGAAATGGCCTCCGCCGTGCTCAGCGTCGCACCCGGCGATTTCAGTTTCGTGCGGCCATCCTCCGTTTTTCCGCTTCGCAATTCCCGAAAAATGGTCACCAGCCGCTCGATTTCCTTCACTGGTGCCGAGCCGGGCGGCAGCTCCAGCGACACGCCGATTTTTTCCACCCTCGTCTGCACGATGTTCACCTCCTCGGCCAGCGTGGCGGGCAGCGGCATCACCACCGTGTTGAAGCGGCGGCGCAGGGCGCTCGATAGGTCGTTGATGCCCCGGTCCCGGTCGTTGGCGGTGGCGATGACGTTGAAGCCACGGATGGCCTGCACCTCCGTGTTCAGCTCGGGGATGGGCAGCATTTTCTCGCTGAGGATGGTGATGAGCGTGTCCTGCACATCGCTCGGCATCCTCGTCAGCTCCTCGATGCGGGCGATTTTGCCCTGCCGCATGGCGTTCATGACGGGGCTGGGCACGAGGGCGTTTTGGCTGGGGCCTTCGGCCAAGAGGCGGGCGTAGTTCCAGCCGTAGCGCAATGAATCCTCGCTCATGCCCGCCGTGCCCTGCACCAGCCGTGTGCTGTCGCCGGAGATGGCGGCGGCGAGGTGCTCGGCCACCCAGGTCTTGGCCGTGCCGGGGATGCCGATGAGCAGCAGCGCCCGGTCGGTGGCGAGCGTGGCCACGGCGATTTCGATGAGGCGGCGCTGCCCGAAATACTTCGGTTCGATGACGGTGCCATCCGGCAACTGGCCGCCGAGCAGGTAGGTGACCACGGCCCACGGCGATAGTTGCCAGTTGGTGGGCCGCTGGTGCTCGTCCGTGGCGATGAGCGCCTGGATTTCGTGGGCGTAGACTTGTTCGGCGTGGGGGCGAAGGATTTGGTGGTCGGTCATTGTTGTGAGGTTTAGGAGGTTTAGGGGGTTTAGAAGGTTTAGGCGTGACTGAACCCGCTAAACTTTCTGAAACTGCTAAACCCTCGTCGGGGGCGAAAATAAAAAGATTGGGGGAGTGATGACTAAGAAGAACGGAACGAAGCAACAATGATGTTTCCTTTGTAGTTTTGTTCAGTAAAATTACAACAAGGAAATCCTCGGCTCAATATCAAATCATGGATACCATCGTCATAAAACTCAACCAACCTGAGAAAGCGAAGCTCCTTATGGAAATCTTGAAATCGCTTGATTTCATCTCCAATGTTGAATTCTTCGACAAATACGTGAAAGCCAAAAAGCTGTTCGATGAGGTCAACCGCATGGCTGCGGCAACGCCTTTGGCACAACTGACGGAAGCGGAAATCAACCAAGAAATCAGCGATTACAGACATGGAAAATAAACCACTCCCCGCTAAATGACAAATTATTTCCATGCACCATGCGAAAATTCCAATCCTGCTTTTTACCTTAGCCTCGCTTTTTAGCGCAATGCCTTACTCACACACAACGGCCTGATTTGCAGGGGCTGTTTTCAAAAACTTACTATGGAGAAAACCACAAGAAACTTGGCTTCGTGCTTTGCCGGACGGGGAGGATGCAAAGAGGCTGCGATGGACAGTTGCAAACTGGCCACAACTGGTGGCTAAGTAAACACGAATTTCGTGTTTACTTAGCCACCTCGGGAAAGGGTTGCGGCGGAAAGATTGACGACTTTCCCGAAAACGAATAAGTAAATACGCAATGCGGGTTTACTTACTCGTTTTCGGGAGTGCCGTTGTTGGCGGTAATTAAAACTAAAATCCGATACCAAGAAAAATGGCAAAAAAAAGAAAAACACTTCCAAAGAATTTTAAAGAGTTAATCGAAGAAAATAATATTGAAAAACTCAAAAAGGTATTTGACTCTTGCGAGTTAGATGCAAGAGGTGGGTATGGAAAAGCAACTGCACTTAGTTTTTTTAATATTCCTGACGAAATTGTTCATTGGTTGGTAGAAAACGGAGCTGATATCGAAGCTGTAGATAATTATGGGCGCACAGCACTCCATCAACATACAATGGCTCGAAGTGGTAATATATCTGTCTTTTTAGAACTTGGAGCAAATGTAAAGGCAAAAGACAAATATGGAAATACTCCTTTACATTTTGCTGCGGGAAGTGGCTTTAATGTTTTATCAGTTAAGCAACTTATAGAATATGAGGCAGAGACAAATGCTCTAAACGAAAATGGACAAACACCTCTTGAAAGAGCCTTAAGCCGTGCAAATAATATCGATATTGTTCATTTAGTGGAAATATCAGAAATACTACTACAAAGAGAATCTGAGATAACTCAGAAAATGAAAGATGCAGTTACTACAATAGGCGAAAATTTTGAATTTCATCGTGAAAATTTTAACAAAGATTCTCTACAGGAAACAGACAAAGCTCTAACAAATCTTTATGAACTGTATAAAGTTTCACCTGTAAAGAGACGTATTATGCACGATGGTGTATCGCCAATAATTGTAAGCGATACAAATTGGCAAAAACAATTTGAAGAATTATGGGAATTATTAATTCCTTCAAATGGTAGTGCAAAAACAGTTCAAGGAGAAGTTATACGAATTGCAGGGAAAGTACGTGATGAAATTTATAGAAATGGTGGTAGAAATTGGAATATTCAGTTCAAAAAAATATTAGATGCATTTCTTTTGCATTTAGATTCATACAATAGTTTATCTATTAATGAATTTGAAAAAGCAAATTTACTTATCAAAGAAAGGCGGTGTATCAGATGTAATGCTGTGACAAAAAAAGAGACAACCGAGGCAAAGACATAACTTTGGAGTGACAAAACTCAAGAATTATGTACCTATTTTGCCCAAGTTGTCACAGCACAAAGATAAAAAAGAACGGCCAC
>JBGSWN010000144.1:0-2492 GCA_041752395.1 Saprospiraceae bacterium
CCGCACCTCGACGGCAACTACACCATCTTCGCAAAAGTGCTTGAAGGCATGGACGTGGTAGCCAAATTGGAAGTCGGTGACGTGATGGACGAAGTGGCCTTGGTTGAACCGAAATCATAGTTGGCAGTTCGACAGTTGACAGGTGGCAGTCAGTCTTAAAGTTCAGTAGTCCTTTAGTTCAAGCCAGTCAATGGCTGAAAGACTGAACAACTGCGAACTGACTGCCACCTGCCAACTGTCGAACTGCCAACTTTTAAAACCTAACCATTTAACAATCAATACAATATGAAAAGCACACCACTAACAGAAAAGCATATTGCGCTAGGCGCAAAAATGGCCGAATTCGCTGGCTACAACATGCCCATCAGCTACGCTGGCATCCGGGATGAACATGAATGCGTGCGCACTGGCGTCGGCGTTTTCGACGTATCGCACATGGGCGAGTTCATTGTGCGGGGCAAACAGGCGCTTGACCTTGTTCAAAAAGTTACCTCCAACGACGCTTCCAAACTCGAAGTCGGCGACGTGCAGTACTCCTGCCTGCCCAACGGCCAAGGCGGCATCGTGGACGACCTGCTCGTGTACCGCCTCCCACAGGACATGTGCGCAGAGGGCGAACAGGCCTTCATGCTCGTCGTCAACGCCAGCAATATTGACAAGGATTGGGACTGGATTTCGAAGCACAACAATTTCGAGGCCCGCATGATCAACATCTCCGACGAGACTGGACTCCTCGCCGTGCAAGGCCCAAAAGCCGCCGAAGCGCTGCAACCCCTCACGGAAATTGACCTCGGCAGCATGAAATATTACAGTTTCGCAAAGGGCAAATTCGCCGGAATTGACAATGTGCTCGTCAGCGCAACAGGCTACACAGGCTCCGGCGGCTTCGAGATTTATGTAAAAAATGAAGACATGGCTGCCCTCTGGGACGCCGTTTTTGCTGCTGGCGCAAACTACGGCATCAAGCCGATCGGCCTCGGCGCACGGGATACGCTCCGACTGGAAATGGGCTTTGCCCTCTACGGCAACGATATTGACGACACGACTTCCCCGCTGGAAGCTGGCCTCGGCTGGATCACCAAACTGAACAAGGGCGACTTCAACGACGCTGATTTTCTTCGCAAACAAAAAGAAACGGGCCTCTCCCGCAAACTCGTCGCCTTCGACGTGCTCGACCGCCGGGTGCCCCGTCACGATTACCTCATCGAGGACATGGACGGCAATACCATCGGCAAAGTGACCTCCGGTACGCAGTCTCCCTCACTGGACAAACCTATCGGGATGGGCTACGTGACCACTGCTTTTGCGAAGGAAGGCACTGATATTCAGGTAGTTGCGGGCGGGAAGAAGTTGGCGGCGAGGGTAGTGAAATTGCCTTTTTACAAAGCATAGTTTTCTCGAATAAAAACAGCGCTGTTAGAGCTTGAAGCTTCAACAGCGCTGTTTTATTTGAGAAAACTGGCCACCAACCCATGAAAATGGTGCACCCCTTTCTCCATCGTCGGTGAAAAGCGGCCCTGCTGGTAAAACCTCGACTGGATGCCTCGCTGCACCGATTCCACCACCGCTTCGTCTTCCAATTCCGTTTTTTCCAATTGACTTTCACTGCGTTTAAATGGCTGATTTTCAAACCGATAGGTTCGGAAAATCACTTTCGTTCGGTCATGGCTGAGCGGCTCGATGATGTTGAGCGAAAGGCCCCACGGATAAAAATTTAGCATCAAATTCGGGAAGAGCCAGAAGTACCAAGCGTAGATTTTTTTACCAAAATCCGGTTGTCCTTCGGGCAAATCAAAATGTGGCTGACCCTCGTCAGCGATGCCGATTTGAAGGTTGCAGTAGCGGAAAAGCTCGTAATAGTACTGCTTGAAGTCAAGCGCCTCGTTAAGCGCAGGATGAACGAATGGTATATGAAAACCCTCCAAAAAATTGTCGCAGTAGAGCGCCCAATTGGCATTCACGAAATAGTCTTGTGTGCCTTCTTTTTCAAAAACCAATGTGCTGGTAGGCAGAAAACCTACCCGCTCCCGAACGGGTTGCGTCGCCTCCTCGAAGTCAAAAGCAGGATGGAGCGAAACAAAAATCATCCCCAGCCATTCTCGAATTGGCACTTGGTGAAGGTCGTCGGCAGGTGAGGGAAAGTCTTCGGCCTGACCGAATTCAGGCATAGATTTGAACGAACCATCCAGCCGGAAACAGCGACCGTGGTAGCCGCAGCGCAGCAACATGCCTGCATTTCCAGCTTCCTCGACGATGATTTTTCCACGGTGGGTGCAGACATTGGAGAGGCAGCGCAGCACACCCTCCCGGTCACGAACCAGTACGAGCGGCTCGTCGAGCACACCTGGCAGCAGCGTGAACGGGTACACATCGCCCGGATTTTTTACCACCGAAACATCGGACACGTAGAGCCATGAGGCAGCGAAGATTTTCTCTTTGACTTCGTCAAAAATGGCTGGGTCACGGTAGAAATGGCTGGGCAGGGTAGCGGC
>JBGSWN010000145.1:0-28153 GCA_041752395.1 Saprospiraceae bacterium
TCACAGTTGCCATTTCCCAACCAGTTCAGTTTTACGGCCAAATCCTCGACGGCCCCGTTAAACAAGCCAAAATTCCAGACACAATTGGTGGGATTGAACAGGCTCGAATCCACAAACTCCACCAGGTAATCCTCTGATTCACCTGCCGCAAAATTGCCGCAAGCAGCCGCATAATCCCATCGTGACATGGCGATACGGAGGCCTACAAGCCCAGTGGGCAGGTTGGCCAGCACGTCGTAGCAAAAATCCTGCTCCCCCACCCCTTCGATGGAGCCCAGTTCTTCATTGTCGTCAAAAAAATCACCGTCCATGTTCAGGTCGGCCCAGATTCGCCAGTACAGGTAGCTGTTCGTGGCGGGGCCACCGGGACTTAGTTTCAGGATGCAGCCGGGGTCTGGCAATTGAAAAACGGAACTGGTGTAATCCCCCCGTCCGCCATCATTGCCAGAGGAGTTGGCGAAGCCTTCGGTTTGCACCGTTTCAATCCATCCGTATGCCGAGTTGCCCGTTGCGAAGCAAGTGTTAACCTGCTGATTCTGAACCACTTGCACCTGAAAATCACAGGCGCAGGTGTTGCCACAATTGTCGGTGTATTCGTAGTTCACTGTCGTGTTCCCTAACGGGAAAACCAAGGTGCTAAGGGCTGTTGCATTGCTGGCCGAAAGGTCAATGGCGTAGCAAGGCACCTCCATCAAAAAAGGGTGGAGTCCGTTTGAACCGTCGTCAAACCAGCGCCCATCTTTTCGGAAAACGGCAAAATCGAGTTGGTCATTTTGCGGAACTTGCCCGTTTTCCCAGTTGGAAAAACTGACTGGCGTTCCATTTTCCCAAACAAATTGCCCTTCGTTGGCCTCATCCGTCAAGCCAATCCACGCATCTTGAAAAAAGGCAGGAAACTCCTTGCGGAGCAATTCATTTTCGTCATTGTCCCCAATATTGGCGAGGTATCCCCCGTGTTGCGAAGCAAGCAACTTTGCCTCGGCCCAGCCGATTTGACCTCCGAGGTAGGCGTAGTACCGATGCCCCAGTTTTTCACCCAAAAACAAGAACCCGTTGATGTCGGTGATGGCGCAAACTGTGCAGTTGGTGATGCCCGGAGGCGTGTTCCAACTCACGGCAGAACTGGTTTCGCCTGCGGCAATATTCACCACAATATCAGGTGGGCAAACCATCGCCATTTGAGCGGTAATATTTATCGTAAAAATGCACGAAGCCGCATTTCCACTCATGTCTGTGGCAGTGTAAACAACTTGATTGGTGCCTAGCGGCAGCACATCGCCCGGCTGGAAATTTGAAGTGACAGCGTCCAGGCAGGGGTCGGTTGCCGTGGGTAATGCCCAGTTTCCAACGGCAATATCGCCACAATCAAGTAGGGTGATGGTCGTGTTGCTAGGGCAATTGCTCCAAACTGGTGGCTCTAAGTCAACCACTGTCACGTTGAATTGGCAGTTAGCTGAATTGCCACTTGCATCCGTCACTGTGGCCGTGACCGGCATGGTTCCAAGGCTAAAAATACTTCCATTTGGGATAGAAAAACTTTGGGTTATCGCTCCGCAATTGTCGGTGGAAACTGCCTGTCCCCAATTTGCAATAGCCTGACAACCAGCCAATTGTGTTTGAATCGTAAGGTCAGGTGGGCAGGAGGTGATGACTGGCGCTTGGGTGTCCACCACGGTTATTTTCTGCGGACAAGTGCTGATATTTCCGAAGGCATCAGTAGCCTTCCAAGTGACTGTGTTGATTCCAATCGGCAAATTGATCCCCGCATTATTGGCGACGACAGGCACGCCACAGTTGTCAGTTGCCGTGGCTGGGTTGTTGGCGATGGCTGGCACTTGGCTTGAAATACCGCAGGAATTCGGCGCTGCATTGAGCGACAAGTCGGCAGGGCAGCTGATGGTTGGGGGTTCTTGGTCTGCCACCACGATGTTTTGGTTGCAGGTGGAAGCATTGCCGTTCTGGTCGGTGACCGTCCAAACGATTTGGGTGGTACCGATTTGAAAAACCGACGGCGCAGTATTCGTTATCGTCGCAACTGCGCAATTTTCTTGCAGCACATTTGGAACTACGAGGTTGGGATTTGCGGTGCAAAGTCCATTCGTGAGCGGCACCGTCAAAGTTGGTTGGCAAGCGATGACTGGTGCTGCCTCGTCAATCACCGTCACGATAGCTGGGCAGGAGGAAATCCGAGCAAACGGGTCTTTGAAAGCGACAGTTACGTTGTGTTGCCCGAGGCTTGTGCAACCCACGTAATTTACCGAAGGCAGACCATTGATAAGGATAGTCCAGCCCATGCAAAAGTCGAGTTGGTCATTGGCGAGGTCAAGCCCGTTGACGATGGCGGGACCGCTGATTGGCAAGGCGATTGTGAAATCATGGCAGAGCGAGCCGAAATTCGTTGGTGTGATAATCACGCCGCTGCCCGTGTTTGTGGGTGCCTGCGGCAAAATCGGTGCATCGGCATAAATAATGCCCTCATTTTCAAAAACGCTGTTGTTCGTGTTGGTGCCTTTGTTTTCGAGTATGGCACAAAACACGTTTGAAATATTGCCCTGGTTGCTCCAACTACCCGTTGTCCCATTTCGGGCGAGAAAACTGTTGGTCATGGTTGCCCCCGCATTGACCACCAATTGGCTTTCATTCTGAAAAATATGGTTGTTGAGGAATTCCCCAGCGATGTTCAGGACGCCTGGGTTTTGGTTTTGCAAACTCAAATCATTGCGGAGCAATGCCCCAGGAAAAACATTGAAAACACCTGTATTCACAGCGTTTTTATTGTTGTTAAATAGGCTGTGGTTGTTAAAATCCCCTTTATTTTGGAACTGTGCTTCTGAAAAAAACTGACCAAAATTATTGAAATGCCCTTGATTGAGAAAAATCCCAGCAGAATGCGAGAACAAGTGATTGTTGTCAAAAAAAGCGTTCAGATTATTGTTAACAATTCCCTCGTTGTTGAAAGTCCCACTGTTCGTAAAATGTCCGAAGTTTTCAAAATCACCGGTGACATCCACCAAAAAATTGGCGGTCGGGTTGTTCATGATAAAGTTGCTATTCGCATGATTGATGAAAGTACCAAACAAGGTTACACCACCCGCCCCTGACACGTTGATAGTACCAAAATTTTGCACATTAAAATTGAAGTAGGTTAGAACTGTGAGGTTTGGGAATACACCTCCTGCCGGATTTGCAGGAATGGTTGGCTCATTGAAAGGGCCTGGCAGCCCGTTTGTCCAATTATTGGATTGGTTCCAATTGGTTGAAAAATTCCCCGTCCAAGTAGTTTGCGCTGGCAACTGCCACACCAAAAATGTAAATAAAAAAAAGATATACCTGCTGTAGCACTGGTTCATAGTGGATATAATTGTAAAACCTTAAAATTTAAGCTAACGACTTCGTACAGAGACCGAACACCTTTAGGAAAGGGGAGATTGAAGAATAAAAGATGTTTTTTGAATACTGATGTCTAATTCGGATAAGCATTGCAAAAATAGACTTTATTTAAAATTTTGCAAACTTGACTTTCCTTTTTCGGTAAAATCCTACCTTTCCAGCTTCCAAAATCAATGCAATGACCAACAAAGCAATAGCCAAGCAATTCCAATACCTCGGAGAAATCATGGAGCTTCACGAGGAGAACCCCTTCAAAATCAAAACCTACCTGAATGCCTACCTGACCATTCGGAAGCTGCCCGACCCTTTGGAAGAAATGGCCCCGGCTGACCTAGAAAAAATAAAGGGTATCGGCAGTTCAACCAGTGCCAATATTCGGGAACTACTGGAAACAGGCTCCATGCAAGCCATCAAAAAACTGGAAGAAAAGACACCGCCTGGCGTTCGTGAAATGCTCCAAATTGCTGGCTTTGGCCCAAAAAAAATCAAGGACATCTGGAAGATTCTGGGCGTTGAGACCATTGGTGAGCTGCGCTATGCTTGCAACGAAAACCGCCTCGTCGAACTGAAAGGTTTTGGTGAAAAAACGCAGGAAGACCTTCGCCAAAAACTTGATTATTTCCAAAAATCACAGGGCAAGCACCTTTTCGCTGACATCGACGGTAAGGCAACCGAGCTACTGGAGCAGGTTTCAAAAGCATTGCCCAATGCGAAAGTCAGGCTCACCGGCGCCGTCCGCCGTCGCAGCAATGTGGTGGAGCGAATCGAGTTGCTGATAGCTCTGCAAACGGGCATTGAAGCCATTTTTGAAAACGGGCTTTTGGTAAAAACGAGCGAACAAGGCAACGTTTTCAGTGCCAAAACCCCGGACGAGATTTTGGTCACCATTTATACCTGCGACCCCGCTGAATTTGGCAGCAAGGAGTTTCGGTACACGGCCAGCGAGGATTTCATGACCGCTTTTTTGGAAAAAAACAAAGACCTCGACTTCAAGGGTTTGGCCACGGAGGAGGCCGTTTTTGAAAAAGCGGGGATGCCATTCCTCCAACCCGAACTGCGGGAAGCGGCGTGGCCATTGGGCAAATCATTTGACAAATTACTGGAACCGGAGGATATTCGGGGGGTTGTACATGCCCACAGCACTTGGTCGGACGGCCTGTTCAGTATCCGGGAAATGGCCGAACACGCCCGCAGCCTCGGCTACAGCTACTTGGGCATCACCGACCACTCGAAAGCCGCATTTTACGCCAACGGCCTCAAGGAAGACCGGGTGCTGGCGCAATGGCAGGAGGTGGAGGAACTGAACCGGGAACTGGCTCCGTTCCGCATTTTCAAGGGCATCGAAAGCGATATTTTGAACGATGGCTCCCTTGATTATGCTGACGAAATCTTGGCTGGCTTTGATTTCATCATCGCCTCGGTCCACTCCAACCTTCGGATGGACGAGGAGAAGGCCACCCAGCGCCTGCTCCGGGCCATTGAAAATCCATTCACGACCATTCTTGGCCACCCAACGGGCAGGCTGCTGCTCTCCCGAGCGGGCTACCCCATTGACCACCATAAAATAATTGACGCCTGTGCCGCCAACGGCGTGGTCATTGAACTGAACGCAAACCCTTACCGACTTGACTTGGATTGGACTTGGATTCCCTATGCTTTGGAAAAAGGAGTGATGATTTCCGTCAACCCAGATGCGCACAGCACAGGCGGTATGAAGGACATAAAATACGGTGTTTACTCAGCCCGAAAAGGAGGGCTAACCGCCGGCCACTGCCTCACTTGCTTGGAAATAGCTGATTTTGAAGGGGTTATTTCAAAGAAAAAATGAAAAAAAGATGCTTTTTTGAAATGTAGCACAGAATTAATTTTGGAAAACAGATGAAATATTCAACAAGTGCGATATTTTTGCAAAAATATTTTCAAGGTTTGCCGAACAATCGAGAATGTGTTTGGGTTAGTGATTCAGTTTCTTTGAAATATTATGAGGAGATAGCCTAAACCCAGCAAAACGATTTGACCATAAAAATGGGTTTCCATACCCGTTTGAATTTCAAAACTGCCTGACCAAGTTACTCCACCAAATTATTTTCTAGTAAAAATTTCAGCCTTCCAATTTTATTGGCAGGTTCAAGAATAACTATTTATCATTTTCAATTTTTCAATTTTTCTAAACATGAAAAAAGTATTCAGCCTCGTAGCAGTTGCACTGCTTTTCGTATCTGTTCTGTTCACTTCTTGCCGTGACAACGCCAGCGCTGGCGAAGCGACTGAAGCAACCGAAGCTCCGGCCACTGAAGCTGCCCCAGCACAAGAAGCTCCTGCACAGGAAGCTGCTCCTGCGCAGGAAGCCGCTCCTGCAACTGAAGCTGCTCCAGCTCAAGGTGCTGACGCACAGAAAGCTCAGTAATTCCGATATTTTCGGAGGGAATCAAAAGGGTGTGGCATTTGCCATGCCCTTTTGTTTTTTCAGAAAAATCGATAAGAACCCCAGAAACCAAAAACAGAAAACCAAAAACCCTTTTCCCTACCTTTGCCGCTCATTTTTAAAACGACCAATACTCGAATGGACACAATCATTGACTTTATTCTTCACACCGACCATTACCTGAACGACATCGTTGCGCAATACGGCCTCTTGATTTACGTCGTGCTTTTCCTCGTCATTTTTGCGGAAACGGGCTTCGTCGTCACCCCTTTCCTGCCCGGAGACGGGTTTCTTTTCACGGTAGGTGTGATTGCAGGAAGCACGGCAGGTGGCCTGAACCTTTGGGTCTCCATGCTGATTATGATGGTAGCAGCCGTGTCAGGGAACATCGTGAACTTCCACATCGGAAAGTATTTCAGTACAAAAATTTTGGATGGCAAGGAGCGGAAATGGCTCAACCCAAAATACTTGCAGGAAGCGCATAATTTCTTTGAAAAACATGGCCAAAAAGCGGTGATTCTGAGCCGTTTCTTCCCCATTTTCCGCACGTTCGTGCCCTTCGTGGCAGGGCTTTCCAAAATGGACCGCTCAAAATTTTATTCCTACACCTTGATTGGCGGCGTATCCTGGGTGCTGTTGCTCACCCTAGCCGGCTATTTCCTCGGCTCCATTCCTTTCGTAAAAAACAATATCTCCTTCATCGTTCTCGGCATCATCGGCGTCTCCTTGATTCCCATTTTCATTACAGCCGTCAAGAAATATTTAGAAAGCAAAAAAGCGAAGGCATGAGCAACAGGGCTCTAATTTCCATTATCTCAATAACCCAATAACTCAATCCCCCAACCTCAAAATCTTCTCCGCCAGCACCCGCCCATGCTTCTCCTTGCTCTCGAACGACCAGCCAGCAATATGCGGTGAAAGCACCACATTGTCGGCTTGGGCGAGGTAGTCGAAAGCAGGTGGTAGTTGTTCCAATTTAAACTTGTCAAACGAGGTCTCTTCATACTCCAAAACATCGAGCGCCGCACCTACAACCTTGCCGGATTTTAGGTTCTCCACCAATTCTGCCGTATTCAAAATCAGGCCACGGGCCGTGTTCACCACGTAGATGTTTTTCTTGAATTTTTTCAAAAAAGCATCGTTGATAAAGTGATGATTATCAGCGAAATACGGGATATGCGCACTCAGTACATCAGCCTCTTCAAACAGCATTTCTAGGCTCACTTCTTCGGCAAATTCGTCGCCGTAATTGGTCAAAAATTTATCAAAAGCCAGCACCCGAACCCCGAATCCTTGCAACCGTTGCGCCAGCGATTTGCCCATGTTGCCGTAGCCGAGAATGCCCACTATTTTACCCTTCAATTCCACCGCCCGGTTGGCTTCCCGCACCCACTGCCCAGCCCGAACTTGGCGGTCGGCACGGCTGAGGTTGTTCATCAAACAGAGCAATAAACCGAGCGCATGCTCCGCCACCGTATCCTTACTGCCCTCCGGTGAAATCAGCACTTTGATGCCTTTCGCTTCCGCAAATTCGACGTCAATATGCTCCAAGCCGACGCCTTCCCTTGCCAAAAAGCGCAGATTCGTCGCCTGCTCCAAAAAACTTTGGTCAATGCGAAAACGACTCCGCATGACGATGCCCCGGTACTCGCCAATGAACCTCTCGACCTCCAATTTGGTACTGGTCGTGTCCGTGTGACATTCAAAGCCATTTGCGGTCAAAGTAGTGGCTAAAACCGGATGGGCGCTGTCCAAAAACAGGATTTTGAAAACTTGATTGCTGTTCATTTTAAATTGGATAGATTTTAGGCCGTAATTTTGCGGCAAGATTTTCTCAGCGCAATATGCAAGAACCTTCGGGAATGACTCGTTTGAGGCGTGGAAAATTGTCCACCTGATTTTTCATCTCCTCTTTTTCGTTTCCAAAGATAAAATCACAACAAACTGATAATGAACAAAATAGCCATTATTTTTCTACTCTTTTTCTGCTCCGCAATTACTGCTCAAAGCCAAACCGATACCATACCTGGGCGCACAGAAACGGAAAAATACGATTGGCGGCTGCGGCAGGAAGTGCTTTACGGAACCTACATCCCAAAGGACGTGAATGAAGTCTTGCTGGAACTGAACAAAAAAATTGATGCAAAGTCGAAGGCCAAGTTCGCCCAGGTTTCGGAGAACGAAGCGGCGACCAAACTCTTCTTCAGCCTGGGCCGTTGGATGACACACAATTGGAGTCTCTACGAAGGTTCCCGCCTCAGTAAGTACATGCAGGATTTGGGCATCCACCACCCCGACGACATGGTGCGATTTTTCATCATCGTTTACCACCGCAGCCTGACCAAGCAACCGCTGGAAGTGAAGGAGTTGGTGAAGAAGTTTCAGGAAAAAGAAGAAGCACAAAAGCGGGAAAGGCTGGAAAAAGGCACCATTCTGCACGAGGAAAAAAAGAAAGTGGACAAGCCAACCGACGGCAAAAACTGAACAAATACAAGCATTTCAGCTACTCCCTTCCTTTTATATTAATGTGCATTCGCCAAGTTGGAGGTACTTGGTTTTTCAAAATTTATACTTTTGCGCCGTCAAAGGTGGCGCCCTGCCCAATCCCGATGCTCACAATCATTGGTTTTAGAAAGGTCTGACCATCGCTTTTTTACCATACTTATCCAATATTAATAGCTAACCTATGGCCAAGAATCTCCTCATCGTAGAGTCGCCAGCCAAAGCAAAAACCATCGAAAAATTCCTTGGCAGCGACTTCACCGTGAAGTCCAGCTACGGTCACGTCCGTGACCTGCCCAAAGAAGATATTTCCGTTGATGTAGAGCATGATTTCAAACCAAACTACGTCGTCACCCCCGACAAGCAAAAGGTAGTGAAGGAGCTGAAAGACGCCGTGAAGAAAGTGGACGAAGTTTGGTTAGCAACGGACGAAGACCGAGAGGGCGAAGCCATCTCCTGGCACCTCTGTCAAGTGCTTGGCCTCGACGAGCACACCACCAAGCGCATCGTTTTCCATGAAATCACCAAGACCGCTATCCAGAAGGCCATCACGCAGCCCCGCAAGCTCGACCTGAACCTCGTGGACGCCCAGCAGGCCCGCCGCATCGTGGACAGGCTCGTGGGCTACGAACTCTCCGGTTTGCTCTGGAAAAAAGTGAAGGGCAAACTCTCCGCTGGCCGGGTTCAGTCGGTAACGGTGCGCCTCGTGGTGGAGCGGGAACGGGAAATCCAAGCGTTTGAGACCACGCCTTTTTTCAGAATAACCGCCGAATTCAACGTGAAAAGCGCTGACGGCAAGGTTTCCATCCTGAAAGCGGAATCGCCAGAGCGCTACGACACGCAGGGCAACGCTGCCGATTTTTTGAAAAAATGCGTTGGCGCCGCCTTCAATATCAAGGACATTGAGGTGAAACCAGCGAAGCGCAAACCAGCCGCTCCCTTCACCACTTCCACCCTCCAGCAGGAGGCCAGCCGCAAACTCGGCTTCTCGGTGAGCCGCACGATGGTAGTTGCGCAGCGACTGTACGAAGCGGGTTTCATCACCTACATGCGTACCGACTCGACCAATTTGAGCGAGATGGCCATTGCCTCTATTGCGCAAGAAATCGAAAACCTCTACGGCAAAAACTATGTCCACACCCGCCGCTACAAGACCAACAAGGCTGGTGCACAAGAGGCGCACGAGGCCATTCGTCCAACCTATATTTCCAATCAGCAAATTCCAGGTGGCGAACGTGACCAAATGCGGCTTTACGAATTGATTTGGAAACGGACCATCGCCTGCCAAATGTCGGAAGCAGAGCTGGAGCGTACCATTGTGAAAATAGGTGTTTCGACGATGGCTGGCACGCCCTTGCAGGCAGAAGGCGAGGTATTGAAATTCGATGGATTCCTAAAAGTTTACCTAGAATCCAATGACGACGACGACGATGAGGACAGCAAAGGAATACTCCCACCACTGAAAATCGGTCAAAATCTCGACCTGAAGGACATGACCGCCACAGAGCGCTACACCCGACCACCAGCAAGGTATTCAGAAGCGGCTTTGGTGAGCAAATTGGAGGAACTTGGCATTGGCCGCCCGTCCACCTACGCCCCGACGATTACCAAAATCATGGAGGAAAACCGGGGCTACGTGGTGAAGGAAAACCGGGAAGGCGAGGTTCGGAAATTCGCCATTTTGACTTTGAAAGATGGCCAAATCAAGACGACCGAGGGCAGCGAGATAACGGGTGCTGTTAAAAACCGCCTTTTCCCTACCGACATGGGCATGGTGGTGACGGACTACCTCGCTGAACATTTCAAGGAAATTATGGATTACGGCTTCACAGCTGGCATCGAGAAGGACTTCGACATCATTGCAGACGGCGATAAAAACTGGGTGAAAACGGTGGGTGATTTCTACCACCCGTTCCATGAAACGGTGACAAATGCCCTTGAAACCAGCGCCCGTGCCACGGGAGAGCGAATCCTTGGCACCGACCCGGCTTCTGGTCGCACAGTGCTGGTGCGTATGACCCGCTTCGGCAAACCTGCTGTGCAAATTGGCTCAAAAGAAGAACTTGGCGAGGAGGAAAAAGCCAAATTTGCCAACCTCAGCCCCGGCATGAGCATTGACAATGTGACCTTGGAAGAAGCACTCAAACTCTTTACGCTTCCTAAAACACTGGGCGAGCACGAAGGCAAGGAAGTGAGCATTGGCCTGGGCCGTTTCGGACCTTATGTGAAGCATGGCGAAGTGTTCGTCTCCATCCCACGAAGTATTGACCCGATGGAAATAGAAATGGAGCGGGCCATCGAGCTCATCAAGGAAAAACAGCAGGCAGATGCGCCGATTGGTACCTACAAAGGGGTGGACATCTCAAAAGGAAAAGGCCGTTTTGGGCCGTTCCTGAAATGGGGCGACCTCTACGTGAACATACCTGCCAAATACAAAATTGACACGATTACCATTGATGAGTGCCACAAACTCATTGAGGCAAAAATCACGAAAGAAGCCAACCGCTACGTGCAGCAGTGGGAGAAGGAGGACATCGCCATCGAAAACGGCAGGTGGGGGCCTTTTATCCGCTTCAAAAAGAACAATGTTTCGTTCCCGAAAACGGATGGTCAAAAAATGACCTCGGAGGACGCAGCGAATCTTAGCTTGGAAGACGTTAAAGAAATTATCGAGGCGGCATTGCCCGGTAGTTTCAAGAAAAAATAATAGTACCAAATTATTCAACCCGGGAAACCTTCGACGTTCACATCGGTTTGTATGAATAATTGATGTTGAAAAGCACAGCAATATATCGCCAAATCACCGCTTTTTTGCTGGCGGCTTTGGTCTTTCAGGTGGTTGCACTGAAAGAGCTTCACCACCTGTTCGAGCACCACGAGAAGGTAGCGCATTGTGATACGGAGGGCGCACTAAGCCACCTCCACAGCGAGGAATACGCCCCAAACGACTGCCAGATTTGCTTCTTCAATTTTGCGCCAGCTACGCTGGAATTCCAAGGGTTTTCGTTGCAAACACCCGTTTGCGAAGCACTACGTAAAACCTTTTTTTATCATAAAATACTGACCTCCAGGGTCAATTGGCATTTCCAACTCCGTGGCCCGCCTGCCTTGGCCGCTTGATTTCCCTTTTTTCATTTTATTTCTCATAAACGCTTGGTTTCCAGTGCGTTTTGTTCTGTTTGGGAGGATGGAACAGCGGTTGGACAGGTTACACTGATTGGCACGGCTGCAATTTGAAAAATCCGTGCAAATCGGCTCGATTTGTCCAACCTGTGTTCCAACCTACTAGCAGGGCGCACCCAAATCCAGTTTTCCATGAAAAGGATAAACTGCCTATTTATAGCCATGATTGGCTGGTTGCCTACGTTGGTTTTTGCCCAAAAGGACTGCCATGCTATGCTTTTTGGCACAGTCACCGAGGCGAACACGGAAGAAACCGTTCCATTCGCCGAGGTTTTTATCGTGGAAACAGGCCAAGGAACCGTCACCGACGACAAGGGCAATTTTGTTTTCTCAGAGCTTTGTGAGGGCACTTACACCGTCACCTGCCAGCATATTGGTTGCAGCCATCTTTCCACTGAAATCAAAGTGGTAGGTGAGACGAACCTGTGTTTTCACCTGCAACATGAGTCGTTGAACCTCACCGAAATCACGGTACATGCCAGGCCCATCCAATTGCGGAGCACCCAAGCCGAGCGCAGCCTGTCGGGCGATGCATTGGCTGCCACCAAGGGGCAAACGATGGGCGATTTGCTCAAAACATTGCCGGGTGTCACCTCGCTCAACACGGGTAGCGGCATCGTGAAACCCGTCATTCGAGGGATGCATAGCAGCCGGGTGCTCATGCTCAACAACGGCGTGCGGCAAGAAGGGCAACAATGGGGCAGCGAACATGCGCCAGAGATTGACCCGTACATCGCCGACAAGGTGACGGTCGTCTATGGCGCCAATAGCGTTCGCTACGGCGCCGATGCACTGGGCGGCGTCGTGCTGGTGGAGCCACGGGCATTGCGGAGCGAACCCGGCATGGGCGGCGAAGTGAATTTGGCTGCTTTCAGCAACGGGCGGGTAGGAGTGGCATCTGCCATGCTGGAGGGGAAAATGAAAGGGAAACTGCCACTGGCTGGCAGGCTTCAAGGCACTTTCAAGCGGGGCGGCGACTTGCACACGCCGGATTATTTTTTGAAAAACACGGGCGTCAAAGAAATCAACTACTCTGCTGCAGTCGGCTTGGAGCGGGAACACTGGACTTCGGAGGTCTTTTTCAGCCAGTTTTTCACGGACATCGGTGTGTACCGAGGCTCGCATATTGGCAATTTGACTGACCTGGAAAACGCCATCCTGGTAGGCCGACCAACGGACGACGGCGCTTTCAGCTATGAAATCGGCAGGCCGCTGCAACGGGTGGCGCATTACCTGTTTAAGGCTAAAAACAGCTTCGAAACTGGCACTGTGGGCAAATTGCAGGTGCAGTACGCTCGCCAGTTCAACCGTCGGGGCGAGTTCGATGCACACAAGCGGTACGGCACCTTGCCCAGCGAGCTGGACAAGCCGGAGATGCTGTTTGAAATCACCTCGCACACCCTCGACGTGGCCTGGGAACACAAGAGCTGGCGACATTTCACGGGCAGCATCGGCACTCAAGGCATTTTGCAGCGCAACACCACGGACAGGGGCGGCCTCATTCCCGACTACAACAGCCAGACGGCGGGCGTTTTTTGGATTGAGCGCTGGCGCAAACACCCTTTCCCGCTGGAGTTTGAGGCGGGTGTGCGATACGATGTACGGCATTTGAACATTGAAAACCGTGGCAACGAGGTCATTGATAAACAGCTGGATTTCAGCAATTTATCTGGCACGGCAGGGATAGTTTACAAGCTTTCGGAGCAATTCGACATCAAGCTCCACTGGGGCACTGCTTGGCGGGCACCCAACGTCAACGAGCTGTTCAGCGACGGGGTACACCACGGCTCGGCCAGTTATGAAAAAGGCAGGGAAGACCTCGTGCCGGAGCGGGCACACAGCACCAACCTGAGCTTCAATTTTGATAACCAACGCAGCTTCACTGTCAATTTTTCGCTTTATCGAAATGTCGTCAACGACTTCATTTACCTGCGGCCTGCCGCGCAACCCGTGCTGACCATCCGGGGTGCTTTCCCCAGCTTTGCCTACGAGCAGACCGACGCCAGGCTGAAGGGCCTCGACTGGAGCGCAGCATGGAAGCCCATTGCAGCGATTACCATCACTTCGGGGGCTTCGTTGCTAAGGGCTTGGAACAAAAAGGACGACGAATGGCTGACGCTCATGCCTGCCGACCGATTCCAGTTTGGCCTCCGCTTTTCGCCGAAGGCGAAAAATGGCAAAGCAGAAAAGGCCAACGCTCCCTATGTCAAGTTGGGCGTGGAGCATGTGCTGGAACAGACGAGGCTGCCCGCCAGCTACCCCGATTTTGCGCCAGCACCGAGCGCCTTCACCCTGTTCAATTTCGAAGCCGGAACTACGCTGTATGTGAATCCGAAATCCGAAATCCGAAATCCGAAATCGTTGACCCTCAGCCTGACCATTCAAAACCTTTTCAACACAGCCTACCGGGACTACCTGAACCGTCTGCGCTATTTCGCTCACGAGACGGGGAGGAACGTTTCGATTAGGCTTAAATATTCATTTTAAATAATTGTTGGGATTGTTGGATTGTTAAATTGTTGCCCGTATCACGACAACAATCAAACAATCAAGCAATTTTAACAATTCAACCATCTTTTTATGAAAAATCTGAAATTCATTCCCGCATGCTTGCTGCTTGGCAGCTTGTTTTTCACCGCTTGCGACAAGGACAATGACCCTGTCAACGAGGAAGAACTTATCACGACCGTCAAATTGACCTTTACGGAAGTGGGCGGTGGCTCTACCGAGTTTAGCGTAAAAGACCTCGATGGCGACGGCGGTAGCGCTCCCGTAACCGATGCCATTACGCTGAAAGCCAATACTGCCTACACCATCGGTGTGGAATTCCTAGACGAAAGCGAAGCCAATCATACCCATGATATTACGGAGGAAGTAGCCGCAGAAAGTGCCGACCACTTGGTTTGCTTCAAAGCCACTGGCGCATTGGCCGAACCGACCATTGGCGATGTGGACGGCAATGGTAAGCCGCTGGGCCTCGAAAGTGCTTTGGCTACTACAGCTGCCGGTACGGGTACTTTTCAAGTTACCCTTAAACATTTGCCAGAAAAAGATGCTGCCGACCCATGCAGCACAGGTAATACGGACGTGGACGTGACCTTTCAGGTGACCGTTCAGTAAACCAAAAGCGGGGCTACTTTTCAGTGGCCCCGCTCTATTTTTTCGTCATTGGGTTTATGTAGTTGTTGAAAACCATCCGGCACATAGCAATTTTGCGCACCGGCCTTAGTGCCTATTCAAATCATTTGCCATTCGGCAAACTACCACCCAACATTTGCAGCTTGGATTGTACCTCGCCGAAATGCTGTTCTTCCCCCCGTAGCTTCAGGTTCTTTTCATTAATGGATTCCCTTTTCTCGGATAAGGACTTGGCCAAATCTTCGTTGCGCTTCGTTAGTTTTTCGATTTCATCCCGGTTGTCTTTCTCCTCTTTTTCCATCTTCTCCCGTTCCGATTCCAAGCTTTTTATGGCAGACTGCATATCCGAAATGCGGCCTTGATAATATTTGGGCAAATAAGATTGAAGAAAAGTCTTCAATACATTTTCCATCGCATAATATTCTGTCGGGTAATTAACCCGATTGACTTGAATATCGTAGCCAAAGGATGCAAAAATCGCTATGCGGGTCATGTCATCCACCTCCACAATTTTAGAGTAGAAATCCATCTGCTTGTCAGAGATTGCCTTAAAGTTCGTTTCCTCAGCCCGAAGCACATCCTTGTTGGCCAAGAAGCCATTGCCCCGCAGCTTCACATCATATTTGTCTTTCAGGAAATCCTCCCAAGCATCCCGAACC
Source organism: Saprospiraceae bacterium (assembly GCA_041752395.1). Lineage (GTDB taxonomy): Bacteria > Bacteroidota > Bacteroidia > Chitinophagales > Saprospiraceae > UBA6168. The sequence continues at coordinate 15,298 of JBGSWN010000145.1, forward strand.
TCATCGGTTCCGGGCTGAATCAACACTTCGATGGCCGGGTATTCGGTCTTATCGTATTTCACGGTGACGTCCCGCATTTCGAGGGTTTGGGAAAAAGCAGGCAAAGAAATGCCCGCCAGCAATAGGCAAGTCAAAATAAAATGGTTTAATCTTTTCACGATAAATTGATTTATAAATGGAGCTGACCCAGTGCAGGGATTAACGTCAGGAAACTAAAAATGACTTTAATAGCATCAGCAATGATTAAGGCGGACATTCCCGATAACGGCTCAGCAATTGTCCACTGCACCCACCTATTATAATAGAATAAACGATGAAATGTTCATCTATCGTAGATAGACACTTGTTGGCAAGGCCACCCCATGCAGCAAAATCCAACCTGCTACCTAATCCGAGATACCGACGCCTTCCCTCGCTAAAATTCAATCCTCCGACTCCCAATCCCCCTGCTGCAATAGCTGCTCTTCCGCCTTTATTTGTTCTTCGTCCAACCTAGCGACGATGGATATATTCTGCGCCGTCTTCGCCATAATATCAAAGCCCAAAAGCATGGGGGCAGCCATAAAAGTAATCTCAAAAACATAGGTCTCCGAAAGGATATAATAGGCGCCGGGCGTTTCTATCCCAACTCCCTCCGCCGGGCCACCATCATAATGGTACATTAAATGGTAAGCGTATTGGTTTTTCGACTTTAATAGGTTGATATAAGTCTCGACCGTGCTCTTTTGTTGCTTCGCAATGACTTTGCCTTTTTCCCGAATAGTCACCGAAGCCGCCAAGCCGCCGGGCAATGCCAAGACAATGGCACCTGCCCCTGTCAATATAAATTCATGATTTAGCGCCGCAATTTTAAGCGCCAGAAAAGCCGATAAATCCGTAGCAGACAAAGGGCTTTTTTTCATTTCAAAAAACGTCATCCTTTCTTCTGTCGGGTTGGAGATGCTGCCCATGAAACGCTTCAAGGGCATGGAACAAACCCGATGAAGCTGCTGCCGCCAGTCCTTCGGCGTCAAATTGTTCCGCTTCATGTGCTTTGCCACAATCGTCATTTTTTCAGCAAGCGTTAATGGAATCGGTAAACTTGGAAAGGTATTATTGTAATCTTTTGTCTTGAGGCGAATGCCCAGCAAAATGGCAAAAAGGAAATCCAGCGCATCGTCGTCTTTTTTGAAAGATGCTTCGTCCCGTATGGATAGCTTGTTCAATTGTTCCTTTAAACTGTATATCTCACTGTTAAATTTATCAGGCGAATATTTCAGTTCCTTTAGCTTTACTTTGGCAGCTTTATGCGCTTGGTAAAAATTATGGTATGCTACATTCTGCTCATTGGCCAACATTGCCAGCTCTTCTAATTCTTGCTTAAGACTTGCCAACTCCTCCTCCAACTCCTCAATCTGCTTAACGGGAGGGCGCTTGGACGCCGCATTGATGTTTTCTATCTCCGCTGCTGCTTCTTTTTGTCTTTTTTCAAGCTTATTTTTATCCCAATAACTAGCATGATGATAAGCATCATAGGCTGCACTTTCCGCTTTCTTTAGCCGGGCCGCTTCTTCTGTCCATTGCTGTAACTCATTAACTGCTGCCTGTTTCTTGGCTTCCAGCACCTTCAAATTTTCTTCCAATAATGCCCTGCAAGCCTCCGCATTGCAATAAGGCTTCTGTGCATGAAGGAAAACTTCCACCTCCTCATCGCTAGGCCCGCAGCGGGTGATGCTTCGGAAGATGTCCCTAGCCACGGCCAGGCTCGGGTCAGCGTAATAATCATCAATCGTGATGCCCATTTGGGCTACCATCTTTTCTTGAATCTCTGAAGTGCGCATGGTAGATATTATTATTAGGTTAATGAAATCATTAAATCACAACCGCTGCTTGGCATATCGCCCTACGATTTGCAAACCATCCCATCCGTCATCCATTCATCCGTCATCCATTCGACGGGCGTTGCCCATCGCTATCGTATGTCGCCCCTTTGGGGCTAGGTGTTCGGGGCCGTGGTCATAGCCCCAATGGGGCGCAATATATTAGCGTAGGGCAACGCCCTACGATTCTACGATTCGGAATCATCCAACCACCAACCCATTAACCCCCAGCCCTGAAAGGGCGGAATATATTAGCGTGGGGCAACGCCCTACATATTCGTTCGCATTCGTTCGTATCCCCCCATCAATCCCACACATACCGTTCATCGTATTCCACCTCGTATTTATGGAGGAATGCCCGGTACTCCTCCTCGAATGTTTTCTTCCGATGGTGTTCGTGCTGGTTGGCGATGTACCAAACCACCACGTCCACCTCCGTGTGATTAACAGAAAATGCGCCATATCCGTCTTGCCAGTAAAAATTTTCGTATGCTTCGCCCTTTGTCTTTATCCACTTCGAGGAATTTGCCTTCACTTTCTCCAACAAATCCATCAAGGCTACTTTCTTTGAGAGCATGCACAAGATGTGAACATGGTCGGTGTACCCGCCAACCTTTATTGGGGGACATCCCATCTCCTTGCAGATGCCACCGAGGTAGGCATGCAATTCCGCCTCGACGGGCGGTTGGATGAACGGCTGTCGGTGTTTCGTGCTGAACACGAGATGGACGTAATTCTGTACGAGCGATTGTCCCATATTGTTTGGTTTGGATGGGCAATGCCCATCATTAATGTATGTTGTCCCGTTTCGACGGGCGTTGCCCATCGCTGTCGTATGCCGCCCCGTTGGGGCTATGACACCGCCACATCCACCCAGCCCCAACGGGGCGGCATCTGTGAGCGATGGGCAACGCCCATCGAAATGGACGACATCAGTTCTCTCATCCGTATACTAAGGTGTAAACGCCATCCCCGCACCTCCTTTCGTGCGGTTTTTTTTCTTTTGTGCACCAGGCTACTATTCCGGCGAAAAGACTGCACCAGAAACAAAGTCCGGTGTACGTCTTGGCAAGCATCCCTGCAAATATATCCCAAGAATCCATCATTCCAATCCGCTACCCCTCAAAATCTCAAGCACTGGCAATTTTTATTCAAAAAAAGCGGTTCATTACCTCTCCTTTCCAACCCATTTCCCCCAAAAAGCGCCACGTGGAAGGGCATTTTTGTCAAACATTAAAGTTTTTTGAAATTTTTTTGTTAAATGTATTTGAAATCCAAATCTTTTGATTTTATATTTGCGATACAATCAACGGCCATAGCCAGCAAACGAAGCCCAGCGACGGCCATTTTCCAACGACATAGATGAGAGAACCAACACCAACAAGCTGCCCAATCGGCAGTATGCCTTGTGTACTTTTTGCCGAACATTGTGAAAACTTTTTTTTGCGGCTTGCTTCGGTAAAATTCAGATAATACTGTAAAAATATCGCCAAAACCCTTGTAAATAAAGGAACGGCGTTTTCATAAATACTTAAATACCTCGTTACGAAAGCAAGTAAAACAACAAAAAGTGAAAGGTATTCGGTTACAGAGCGGCCATAATCCGTTACAGAGCGACCGTATTCAGTTACAGAGCGAGCATAATTTCCTACAGAACGACCGTCAGTGGTTACAGAGCGGCTATATTGGGTATTACGACAGCCATAAGCAGTAAAATAAAGCCCTTAAGCCACAATATAACGGCCATATTTTCTTGCGTAATCGTTCAAAACTGAATATTGTGAAAATAAAAACATGAAGGTAGCCTTTGGAAATGGGTATTGGGTATTAGATATTGGGTATTGACCAATGTCTAATGTCTATAGTCTAATGTCTATATTCTAACGTCTATTGCCCAACTGCCACGCTATGGCTTATAAGATACATTCATTCATTAACCTTAAAATAGTCTATCATGGATTCATCATCATTTAACTGTTCCCAATCCGATTTCATCATTGTCGTGGAAACGGGCATCAATTCATTTATACAGTACCTACTCCCGTTTAAGGAATTTAGTCAGTTTTATTCCCCGGCGTGGAGCGATGAATTGACATTGCGGTTGGTAGCCGCAGCAGCCATGCCGGACGAAGATACCCTCCGAAGTGAATCGGAGGGAATCCGCAAAGATTTGGTCAAGGCTAACCGCCTGTGCTGCAAAGAATGGCAAATCCTAAAACGGCATATCTCCCGTAGTTTCGACTCGGATGTAGTATATTTAAAGCTAAAAGCAGCAGGTAACAACTATTATAAGACGGCGGCCAACGATGGTTGGCCGGAAGCTAGCCAGATGTTTACCAATGCCAAGAATTTCATGGTATCCAATGCGGAAAAATTATCAGCTGTAATGCCTGCTTCATTCCCAAATAGTTTCGAGGAAAAAGTAAATGAATTCAGGAGAATATTGGCCGCTTACGAGCAAAGTAAGGAGGTAGTCATGGAAGGCACCCAGAACCGCCGCAAGGCACTGAACAGCATCCACAAGGATTTTATGGTGATGATGTTAGATGGCCAGCAAATATTCGGTGACAACGAGGCCGTGCGCAAGCAATTTGTCTTTACCGATGTATTGAGTAGGATAAGTGGTGCCGGGCTGGCAGGCATCCGTGGCGCCATCACCGATACGGTCACCAATGCGGCCATTGCCAATGCCAGCATCACCATTAAAGATGGCAACGGCAATACGATTGGCGTTACCACCAGCGATGCTGAAGGTAAATTCGTCAATAATACGCCATCTGGCACCTATAATGTCACGGTGGTAGCCAATGGCTATATCACCCGCATTGTGGATGGCTTTACGGTGGACGTGGGCACGGTGAGCAAATTGGATATAGCCCTGTCGCCGGAGGTGGCGGAGGAGGGATAGTAGTTTGCGATGAAGGATTGGTGATTGGTTGTCATTGATTTAATGACAATGACCAATCACCATTTCTCACGCAATTTTCACATCAATGGCATTCATGCCTTTTTTTCCTCTTTCTATGTTGAAAGTGACCTGGTCGCCTTCCCTGACATTATCTATCAGACCAGTAACATGGATAAAAATTTCTTCCTTCGAACTATTATCAACTACAAAACCGAAGCCTTTGGCTTCATTGAAAAACTTGATTGTTCCAGTATACATTTTGATAAGAATTTGTGAGCATGGAGCATAGAAATTTACAAATTCTCCATGCTCCATGTTCCATTTACAATTAATTATTGCCTGTCGTTCGAATCATCCGTGCTAACAGGTACGCTTTCCGCTGTCGGCGGTGCTTTCACCTCGCCCTTGATGGTGAGCGTATGAGTGTCGGATGTTTCGTTGGTAGTCAGTGTCACCGTTTCGGTAAACATGCGCACCCGCTGTGTATCATAGCGTACTTCAACAACGTTGCTTTCGCCCGGCATGATGGGCTCTTTTGGGTAGGTAGGAACGGTGCAGCCGCAGGAGCTTTTGGCGCCCTTGATGATGAGTGGCTCGTTGCCTGTGTTCGTGAACTTGAATTTGCGGATGGGGTCGGCGCCTTTTTCAATCGTGCCGTAGTCAATGGTGGTGACTTCAAAAGTCATGACGGGGCCGGAGACGGCTTGTGCCCTTGCAGCCATTGCACCAAAGGCGAGGAAACTGAGGACGAAAAGGATTGATTTCATTGTCGTAAAGGATTTGATGGTAAAAAAAAATGAATCGTTGTTAATTCATGGGGATAAAGGTAAACATAGGAGTTTATCGGTGTTAGCCACCCCACAAATTATTTGGTCATTCGTTTAAATTCCACCTCAAACTCATCGTCTATTGTCCTGTCCCTAAGCCCATCGAAAAAAGAGCTGCTGTTATACTTAACGTTGAACGCCAAACGGTCAGTCGTCAACTTGCCCTTGCGTGTCAGCAATAGATGTTCAAACAAGGGTATCCCACATCCTCCAATCCTTACTGTCGGGTAAAGCCTTTATAATCCGCTTCCTGCCGCTTTTTATCAAATGCTGCTTCGATGATTTGCCGGAACTCTTCCCGTGTTGGGTCAAAGATGTTCACGTCTTTTACAGGGTCCGGGATTCCATCCGAGGTGGTCACGGAATGCTTTTCAACCGTTCTTGCCACATTGGGGAATTTCGCCTTGATATCCTCGTCGTCCGTTTGTACACCGTGCAGGATATTGTGGTCCTTTTCGTCCAGTTTTAGGGCGAAGACGGTGTAATTGTTCCCGCCGGAAGCAAATACGCCCATTCTGGTCACGATGGTCCAAGGGGACATATTGCGCACAAAAAGGCTGTCGCCGATGCTGGCCTTCATGGAACCTTTGTTTTTGTCCACCCAATATTCAATCTTATCGTGGCTGATGACGAGCTTGGCTTCGTCGTTGGTGTAGGTTCCCTGCATTTCCCTTGGGAAGGCACTCAGGTTAGGGGCGCCCACGGGTTGAGGTCCATTGTAATAAGTGCAACTTGTGAGCGCCGATAATAAAAGGCTTGCGATGACGAAGAATTTGACTTGATGCATTTTAAGTATTTTAATAGATGAAACGGAATATACCCCGATGCTTGTTTACTACAAGCGCTAAATCCCTTCTGTGCCAACGGTAATCGCCCCAGTCAATATCATGCCTTTATGAATATTGATGGAACTGTCCGTTTGAATCATAAAAGCATTGGTCAGGTTGGCGTTGGTAAAATTGGCATTGGTGAGGTCGGCATTTTCCATAGCTGCATCCGTGAGGTTGGCCCCTGTGAGGTTTGCACCGGACAGGTTGGTATTGTTGATGGCAGCTTTGCTCAAATTGGCCCCTATGAGATTGGCCCAACTCAGGTTGGCATCGTCGAGGTTCGCCCCCGAAAGGTCTGCGCCGCTCAAGTCTGCTTTGCTAAGGTTTGTCTTCCTCAGGCTGTTCCCTTTCATTTTTGTATTGCTGAGGTTGGCCCCTTCAAAGCTTCCGGTAAACATTCCCGTAAGTTCAAGGTTGGCCCCGCTGAGGTTGGCGCCATCGAAGTTCCCGTAATAGAGGAAAGCCCTGCTGAGGTTGGCGCCCGACAGGTCAACGCCTTTGAGGCTGAAGGCATACTTGGGTTGGTTTTGTAGCGAAATTTTAATGCCCACAAAATTGCGTTCGCCAGCGGCGTAGGCGTCCAATAATTCTTGCGTTGTCATGATAGTGGAAATTAGTTATTAGGTATTGGGTATTAAGTTAGGAGATAGGTGGCAACTTGAAGTTACCGCCTATCTTAACTGCCTAAATCGCTATTGCACAATGATTTTTTGATGAAAACGCTGTTGGTCAACGACCGTTTCAAGAAAGTAGCTGCCGGGGGCCAGCCCATCGACTGAGAGGCTTGTTACTTTGGTGTTTTCAACAAAAGCAGTTTTCACTCGCCTCCCCAAGGCATCGAACAAGTGTATTTCCGCTGTCGTGCCTTCGTCCAGCATTTCCCCAAAATACAGGTTCAGTTCCCCATCATGGACGGGGTTGGGGAAGATTCTCAGATTTCCAAAATCTTGAAGATTTCGGAAATCTACGCTTACTACTTTGGATAGTTCTTCTCCACCGTCGAAGTCCACTTGCCGCAAGCGGTAGTAGTTGGTGCCGGACTGTGGTTTTTCATCAAAAAACTCATATTGGTGTGCCTCCGAAGTGGTGCCTTTGCCTTCCACGAAGCCAATTTGCTCCCAGCGCACACCATCCTTGCTGCGCTCTATTTGGAACCCTTCGTTATTGGTTTCGCTGGCAGTTCCCCAGTGAAGTAGCACTGCCTCATCCAAGTATTTTGCCTCAAAGGACACCAACTCTACGGGAAGTACAGTATAGTTCAGCACGACGTTGCCACTACTTGGAATGTAAGAGAGAGTCCAACCTGAAGCTGAACCCGTCACGCTCGAAAATGTACCTGAAAGTGAACCTGCGTCTATAATGGTGAGGGCGGTTGTAATGGTAGGAGTATAGGTGATGGTCAATGCTAAAGTGCCACTCAGTGTGGCAGCACCTGAAACATTGATTTGGTCAAATTGCGTACACGATGTCGCACCATTGATTTCGATTTGCAGGTTGCCACTCGTGGTAAAATCGCTGGAAAAATTCAAGCAACCGGGAGATTCTCCGGGTGCCGTAATATTGGTATTGGCGAATGCCCCGACGGTGCCCGTGCCGTTGCCCTTGAAGGTGCCTGCACAGTTGATGATGCCCGTGGTGGTCACTGTACCTGTGGAGGAGTGGTTGAAGGTCACGTTGGCAGCTATTTCAACTCCACCTATCGTGCCAAAACTTACTGTGCCGCTGCCTGTGTTGTTGAAAATACCGCCGTTGGTTATGCCATTGCTTGCAGCAACAATGGTAATACTGCCGGAGTTGTTGATAATAGTTCCAGAATTGTTCAGGAATCCATTGGCGGAAATACCTGACGACATGACGATGCTGCCAGTATTTGTAAAAGTACCACCCGCATTAAAAAGGAAGGCATCGCCTAGTCCGCTGTTATTTAAGCCCGTGTTGCTAATATTGATAGTACCATTATTGATGGCAGAACCACCTGTAAAAGTGAGGGCACGCCGACCTATATTGTTTAGGTTAATAGTGCCTTTGTTCAAGAATGCAACACCAGATTGAAACAGTAGGCCGCTGAGTGTCGAAGCACCTGCGGAGATGTTCAGGGTTCCATTGTTGGTCAGGGAACCACCAGTATTGTTAAAGGTAAAGCCGCCACTATTGGAATCGGTTACAGTTAAGGTTGCACCAGCTTCAATGGTCAGGTTGCCACTATTGCCGATAACTTTGGCGAGGGCCGTGCCGGAAGGTATTACCACTGTCACATTCCCGATGGTCACGTTGGAAGTGGCTGTCGGCAACACATCACCACTCCAGTTGGCAGCGTCCATCCAACTGGTGGTGCCAGCGCCACCGTCCCATGTTTGAGCTTTTAGATTGGCGATGGATAATAACAGACAACTGAAGATTGTGAAAATTAGGAGTATAGCTTTTTTCATTGAAAAATTGTTTGAGGGCTCATTATGAAATAAATAATTGTTTTATGCCAGCATAGCAAAGGCAAGCCATAGCACTAGCAACAGAAATCATTTACCCAAAATGAGCCTTGATAAGAATTTAATAAAGCATTATTCCCCAAAAGGGAAAAGCCCGTAAATGCAAATGATGAAATTCATGCCCAAGCTAGGTTGCATATTATTAAAGGGCATGCTACTGCATAAGCATTCATGTCCGGTGCCATGATGTTGATTCCCGGGGGAAATGTCAACCAATTCCTCCCGGGCATCCGATTGTTGTTGTTTTAATTTATTAGGTGATTATTCAGGGTAAAGCGTGGCTTTCTCCCACCATTTATCTCAGATGAAATCAGCATTTGCAGCTTATCAGATTCGCCTAACACTCACGGCATTCTTTCCTTTCCTGCCAATTGCCATTTCGAAACTGACCCTTTAGCCTTCCCTGATAGTTTCGTCCTCTAGTCCACTGGCATGGAAGAAGATTTCCTCCTTGCTTGCATCGTCCACGATATGGCCGAAGCCTTTGCCTTCATTGTAGGATTTGACGGTTCCTGTTTGCATTTTAGTAGGATTTAAAAGTGAATCAAACTAATATCAGTGCCCGCCATTCAACCCGCCAGTTGATGCAGGCACAGACTCCTGCACAGGCGGTGATTTCACTTCGCCTTTGATGGTGAGCGTATGTGTAGAGTCCGTCTCGTTGGTCGTCAATGTCACCGTCTTATTGAAATTCCCAACCCGCTGCGTATCGTAGCGGATGTCAATATTTGCGCTCTCACCCGGCATGATGGGTTCTTGTGGGTAGGTCGGCACGGTGCAGCCGCAGGAGCCTTTGGCGGATTTAATGATGAGCGGCTCGTTGCCCGTGTTGGTGAACTTGAAATGGCGGAGGGGGTCTGCGCCTTTTTCAATGGTGCCGTAGTCAACTGTGGTTACTTCGAAAGTCATGACTGGGCCATTTGAGTGTTGTGCCCTTGCGGCCACAGCACCGATAGCTAAGAAGCAGATGAGGAAAAGAAACTGTTTCATTGTATAGATTTTAGTTGTTGAAAATAATTCGTCGTGCATTAGCTTGGACTTCATTGAAGCTGTTCCAGCCGTTTGTCCAATTCCCTGTCCCGGTATTCGAAGTAGCGGTGGAAACCATAAGCCAGCCCCGCCATCAGCAGCCCCCAAAAGAGCCAGTACCGGACGGCTGGCGGCAAGGCTGGCCATCCACCATGTTGCCTAGCCTTCATCTGATTTGTGTTTTGTGCTGCGACCATTATTTGTTGTTTAATTGATTGCTGCAAAGAAGCGGGCAGCGGAAAGGAAACGCCAAATAATCGCCGTTACAAGGGTGTGACAGGGGCGTTACAAAAACGTTACAATGGACTAGAGGGTGAGCGAGTGAGCGTGACCTCTCACCCTCTTACTTCTCTCACGCTCTCACTATCTTCTTTTTCATCCGCATCTTCGTCTGCCGGATGGTGCCGTCGGAGACGCCGAGCATATTGGCCATTTCGTGGGTGGTGAGTTGCAGCTTTTCGAGCACGAGGTAACGTAGCTCGGCTTGGGTGAGGTCGGGGTGGGCTGTTTTTTGCTCCGCAATGAAGTTGGGATGCACCTTCTCGAAGATGCTGCGGAACTGCGTCCAATCCTCATCGGTGAGGATGGTGCTGGAGGTGAGTTTTTCCAAGTAATCACTCCGTTCGCCAGACTTGGATAGCCTGTCCATCTCCGTTCGGAGGTTTTCGGCGAGTTCTGATTTTTCTTTTAGGCGTTGGGTGAAGGTGGCCAGCTCACCTTGGGCAGCTTCCAGTTCTTTCTCGGCCTGTTGGCGCTTGTACTGCAACCTTCGGTAATTGCCGTAGGCCAGTCCCCCCACCAGCAGCATGATGATGAGGGCAGCATTGCGCAGCGTCTTTTGCAATTGCTTTTCGCTTTCCACGAGTTGGAGCTTTGCCATGTACTTCTCCGCTTCGATGCGCTGCGTGATTTTCTCCAATTTGCGGGCATCGTTGCGGCGTTCGAGGCTGTCCTTGAGGGGCTTCGCAAGGTTGGCGTACTGCATGGCGGTGGCGAAATCGCCTTTCATTTCAAAGTAGCGGGCGTAGTTCTCGAAGTATTTTATGTTCTTGAAATAGTTGTAATCGCTCTTCCCAATGGTATCGTAAATCACTTTCATTCGTTGCAGCAGTTGGGTGGCTTCCTCCACTTTCCCCAATTCCAGCTTGGTGGGCACGAGCACTTGCAGGGCTTCGTACTCCGATTGAAGCCCGTCATGGTCCTGCGCCTTCACCAATTCATAGCCTTGGTCGGCGTAGGTTTCGCCTTCGGCAAATTTTCGCTGGCCCACCAGCATCGAAGCGACGTCCACCGTGGCAATGCCCTGCCATTCCTGGAACCAATGCTGTTGCGTCGGGTTTTCCGCCGTCGCTGTTTTAACAAGTTGCAGGATTTTATTGGCGTATTCAATACCCTTGGAATAATCCTTTTGCTGCTGATAAATGCTCTGGATATGGTTCAACACCAGGAAGGCCGTTTGCGCCCCATTTCCATTCGAGCGGATAAAGCGCTCCGCCACCAAGAGGTATTCCAGCGATTTGTCAAAATCCTCCAAGTCATAAAGGAACATCCCATCGTGCTTCAGGATTTTGGCGAGGTCGTAATCCTTGAATTGCTCAAAACCAAGTTCCTCCATCTGGTCAAATTCCTGGATGATGGCCGTGTACAATACTTCGTGGGGGATTTGCTTGGCACCGTATTTTTCGAAGACAAGGTAATGCGTAGCCACCAAAGCTTCTGTTTCAAAGCCATTTTGCTTGGCATCCACCACCAAATCTTGCAACGCCTGGAGTGTTTCGTCCTTCGACAATTTCAGTATCCGCCGCTGCTGGAAACGGTAATACTTCAGCACCCAAGCCGCCAGTAGGTCTTTCTTCGCTTCGCAAATGCCCGCAAAAGGATTGTACCTGGAAACAAAACTGGCAGAGTCCATTTCCACTTGCGCTAATTCATGAAGGTATCGGCAACGCTCGGTGGAGGACATGGCGGTGAAGGCAGCTTCGTTCACATCTGTTTGCCCAAGCACCTGCCATTGCTGCAAGCAGCAAAAAACAACTAAGATGAATAGGAATTGCCGTCTCAAATTGGAAGGTTGAAATATGGGGCGAAGATGATTATTTCATTGAAAAAATCATTGTTGAGTTGCCCAATCAATCAATTTTCCTACATTAAAATAATGATGCTCCCCATAATCCAAATACCCCAATTGATTCGTGAGCATTTGTGTTTTGCCAATGGTAAAGTCCCGAACGTTTTCATGGTGGTGGCCATATATCCAAGCGTCGGGACTTAATGTTTCTATTAAATCAAAAAGCTCCGTGGCGAATGCTTGATTGATGACGCTTCCCGTGTACATCGGTGGGTAGTTCATAAGCGTGGGCACATGGTGCGTCACGACGATGGTTTTGCCTGCTTTCTTCTCTTCCAATTCAGCAGTAATAAAAGCGATACTGTCCTTGTGCAATTGATTGAATTTCGCTGCGGTAAAATTGCCCCCATCGTATTTTATCACTCGAAAGTCATTGACGCTCTGCTCTATTTGTAGTTCATGTGTCGGACTTATCTTTGACCAAAGGGTAGAGAGGACAAAACGGGTATCCTCATGTGTCGTCGCATAGTTATTCACCAAATGCAGGTTGGGCTTTATAGCTTCTTTAAAACTGCCCCCACGCTTTGATATATCGGAGCCATAATATTCATGGTTGCCGGGTATCCAATAGGTGATAGGGAAATTATCGGAAATATAGTTGAAGAAGTCCCGGTGGCCTTCAAGCTTTGCAAATGGGACGATGTCGCCTCCTAGCAGCAGCACGTCGCCCTTTGGCACCAATGGGTTTGCCTTGATAAATGCCTTGTTTTTAGTAAATTCGAGGTGCAGGTCGGATGCGTATTGGATGGTCATGTTTAGTTTGTGGTCGCCCAATTTATTGGGCTGACC
>JBGSWN010000146.1:0-3597 GCA_041752395.1 Saprospiraceae bacterium
CTATATTTTTTAAAAAGTATCCCCTTTTTTGAAAACCTTAGTGTGGGACGGCGGCAAATCCTGACAGAAAAGCAAGCTTAAATTTAGTACCTCATTTCGCACAACCCATGCAGAACGGGCTTTGTGGCAGGAGCATCAGCCGCCGGAGCGGGATGGGGTTGCCGCAGCGCTGGCAAAGCCCGAAGCTGGGGTCGCCCACCTTGGGAAGCATGGACTTGAGGTTCGATAGTTTTTGCTCGGCTTCCCGCAGCGCCGTCTCCACCACGCTGCTGTTCACGATGGCGTCCATGCGGCTCAGCCGACCGATGGCATTGTCCGGGCCGATGGGCTGCGACATTTCCCGGTAGCCTTCTATTTTTTTCCTCGGTCTTGGTGATTTCGGCTTCGATGTTGCGGCGGATTCCTTCGTGGTCGAGTTGCATTTCATTTTTTTAAAAGGAATCAAAAATAACGTTCTAAAGTACAAAACCTGCCCCGCCTCGCCCCAAAATCCTACCTTCGCACCCGTTTATGAAAAATAACGCCCATACATACCTCCTGCCTCCAGTCACTCCGCCTTAGTCGTCGAGCTTTCCAACTGTGCAAAGAATGGTTTTTCCGTCCGGCGCTACACGGCGCTAAGGAGGGCATTTTTTTGCTGCCAAAGCAGCAACTGGCATTTTTCAAACAACCACACCTTGAAATTTTCAGCATGAAAAAATACCTGAACCTCTTCGATTTATCGCAAAAAGTAGATTACAAAACCGAGGTGCTTTCCGGCCTAACGGTGGCGCTGGCCTTGGTGCCGGAGGCCGTGGCCTTTGCGCTCATCGCAGGGCTATCGCCGCTCACGGGACTGTACGCCGCCTTCGTGATGGGTTTGGTGACGGCCATTTTCGGGGGGCGTCCCGGCATGATTTCCGGGGCGACGGGCGCTGTGGCCGTCGTGCTGGTCACGCTGGTGAAATCGCACGGGGTCGAATATGTGTTCGCCACGGTGGTGCTGGCGGGCATACTTCAGTTGGCGGCGGGCCTGCTGCGGCTGGGCAAGCTGATACGGCTGGTGCCGCACCCGGTCATCTTTGGCTTCGTCAATGGCTTGGCCATCATCATTTTCATGTCGCAGTTGGACCAGTTCAAGGATGCCTCCGGCAATTGGCTGCAAGGCATGCCGCTGCTCATCCTGCTCGGTTTCGTGCTGCTCACGATGGGCATCATCTACGGCCTACCCAAGCTGACCAAGGCCGTGCCTGCCTCGCTGACCGCCATTTTGGTGGTGTTCGGCATCGTGACGGTGTTCGGCATTGACACTAAGACCGTAGGCGACATGGCCTCCATCCAAGGCGGCTTCCCGCCTTTCCACCTCCCCAGAATCCCTTGGGCCTGGGAGACGCTGACCGTCATTTTTCCCTACGCCGCCATTGTGGCCGGGGTGGGCCTCATTGAGAGCCTGCTAACGCTCAATATCGTGGACGAGATAACCGAGACCCGTGGGCGGGGCAACAAGGAGGCCGTCGCACAGGGCACGGCCAATATCCTGTCCGGCCTGTTTTCGGGCATGGGCGGCTGTGCGATGATTGGGCAGAGCCTCATCAACGTGTCGAACGGGGCGAGGGCGAGGCTGTCGGGCATCGTGGCGGCGGTAATGCTGCTCGTGTTCGTGATGTTCGGTTCCGGCCTCATCGAAAAAGTGCCGATGGCGGCGCTCACCGGGCTGATGATTATGGTGGCCATCGGCACCTTTGAGTGGGCCAGCCTGCGCACCTTCACCAAGATGCCCAAGTCCGATATTTTTGTGATGGTGATGGTCACGCTCGTCACCGTGCTGCTGCACAACCTGGCGCTGGCGGTCATCATCGGGGTCATCATAGCGGCGCTGGTCTTCGCCTGGGACAATGCCAAGCGCATCCGTGCCCGCAAGCATACCGACGCCAACGGCGTGAAGCACTACGAGATTTACGGGCCGCTGTTCTTCGGCTCCATCTCCGCCTTCAACGACAAGTTCGACGTGCTGAACGACCCCGACGAAGTCATCATTGACTTTGCCGAGAGCCGGGTGGTGGACATGTCGGCCATCGAGGCGCTGAACCGCATCACGGAGCGCTACCTCAAGGTGGGCAAGAAACTGCATCTTAAGCACCTCAGCGCCGATTGCCGCAAACTGCTGAAAAACGCCGAGGGCATCATTGACGTGAACGTGATGGAAGACCCGACTTATAAGGTGATGGTGGATAGGTTTTGAGGGGGGCTTTTGGCGTAGGGTACTGAAAGCTTTTTTTTGATGATGAACGTTTTGCCGCTTTGCGTAGTGGCGGATTTTTAGCACAAAAGTTTAATCGAAGAACTGAACTTGAACTTAGCACAAAACTGTTATACGAAGCACTGCACCCGCCATTACGCAAAACGGCTGTTACCTGCTGCCCTTTTTTCTCCATTTGGTCTGCGGTCGTTTTATGTGTCATTTTCAAAGTTAGAAAACTTAAAAGTCCTGTTGTCATTGGCGAAAATTTACAATCAATTAAAACAAGCCTGCCTGCTTTTTTACTTTCAAAATAGTCCCTATATAGTTTTGTTGTCTTCATTATTTAAATTACTGAATAGATAAGTAGTGTTCCTATTATAAAGGCAAATGGTGATATTAATTGAAAATATAATGGTTTTAAAATGTTAGCCGCTTTAACTGAAAAATTATGATGAAGTTGTCGGGGAACAAAATACAAAACCAAAGAAGTTAGCAACATAAACCAACCAAACATTTTAAAAATGTCGGGGAATTTGGAATTGTCAGCCGATATAATAAGTCCAACTGCTGGAATTATTCTAATGGTTATTTCCGCATAGTTTATAAAATTTGTGCTTCCTGCTTTTCTCAAAATTTCGTTTGCTTTTTTGGGATTTATGAGCATTAGAAGTCCAACGCAAATAAAAAAAAGTCCGAAAAATATTATTGTCCATTTTGCTATTACGTCTATCATTGTATTGTCTGTCATTGGTTAGTGTGGTTTCTAAATAGGGTTGCAGGTAACTTACTTATACCCGCTACCCAATAGCGCCTATTTCCCCAAATCAGGAACAACAGCCGCTACTCAACAGCGAGAATTCACGCCCAAAGATAACTGATTCTAAAAAGCCCAAAGGCAAAATCACGCCGTTGGTGTAGCATGTTCCAGGTGTCTCTTCTCCAACGGAGAATGCTTCCTCCGCAGCTTCACCGAAAATCATAGACCAAGCCCCGTCCAAAACGCCACCTCCTCCCCCACCCCTGTCCGGGCATCCTGCACGAAATCCGCTTTGGTTTCATATTTTTTCAAAATGCCGCCCTGCATCAGCGCCATTTCATCGCCCATGAGGAGGGCTTCCTTGAGGTCGTGGGTGACGAACAGCGTGGTGATTTTGAACGTGGCCACCATGCGTTTCAGCAATTGCTGCATCGCCGAGCGGGTCTCCGTGTCGAGCGCCCCGAACGGCTCGTCGAGGAGCAGCACCCGTGGGTTGACGATGAGCGCCCGCCCGAAGGCGACCCGTTGGCGCTGCCCGCCGGAAAGCTGTCCCGGCATTTTTTTCGACTGGTCGCTGAGTTCGAGGCTGTCCAGCATTTCTTCCGTTTTTTGGCGGGTT